>CAYZZD010000138.1:0-1519 GCA_964482675.1 uncultured Candidatus Saccharibacteria bacterium | reverse complement strand
CAGTGTTCTCTTACAATTCCCTAAATTTTATTGATCTTACTTAGTTGGCAAAATCCAAGGGTTTATGATTTCAACCAACGCAACCTTGGTATGAATGGAAGAGAAATAGTCGAAGTGTCGAAGATCAAAGTGGCTATGGCAAGCAAAGTTTCAATCTAGTGGGCGAAATCGTGCCTAGAGATACGACCATTACAGTCACAGCTTTTACAAGAGATGGTCAGAAAAAAGTCTCCGGATACATAAACATAAGTTATGCCTCACCTAGTCTCAATTTTTATATCGATGATCCTCTATATGGACCACTTTACAACAAAATCTTGCCGGAAAATATCGTTATCGGCAAAGAAAAAGAGGTTAGTGTCATAATGCAACCTTATGGTTTCAATAAACCAATCAATGGATTGGGTAATCTTCTACTTACATGGATGATAAATAACTACGAAAAACCAGAATTATCTCAAAATCAATCAGTTACTCTCCGTGCTCCAGAAAATTCATCAGGTGCATCAAATATCGAATTAACAATCAAAAATAAAAAAGACATACTCCAAAAAGCCAGCTCAAACTTTACCATTAGGTTTAATTCTATAGACAATAACAATAATTAATATGTCTTATTATTTCAAAAAAAATCTCCTTGCTCTAACTATAACCTTATCGATAGGACTTGGTCTTGTAGCCATGCCACATATATCAAGAGGTGCCGAAACCACTTCTGATGGTAAATATACCGTACTAGCACCACTTCCATGTATAGAAGGAAATGGCATCTCTTGTAAAGATGGCAATGGTTCATTGGTGGATACAGTAGACTTCAAGACTTATGTTCAATATACCTTCAATCTACTCATCGCTCTTTCTGCCGCTGTCGCTGTAGTCCAATTGGTATGGGGAGGTCTTGAATACATAATCACAACTTCGGTTACAAACAAAAAATCTAGTCTTGATCGAGCAAAGAATGCCATTATAGGCCTCGTTTTAGTTCTAACCTCATTTATAATTCTTCGCACCGTCGATCCTCGACTTACCGAAATACCAAATACTTTGGTACCAGAAATAACTTTTAATTCAGAACTTGCAAATGACGCGTATGCAAAACTTATGAATTCAGTTGCTTCTGATACATCAAAATACACGATGCGAGGATATGAAATAGGTAATGAGGTTAGTGCTGATAAAACAGAGCTGCGAGAAGCTATTGCGAAAGCAAACGAAACTGCCAAAAAAATTAACGAGCTCAAAAGCGCCGCTTCTTCTACCGAAAACGCAAAACTAATATCAGAACTCGAAAAACAAAGGGCAAGTGAGCTTCAAATTGTAAGCGAAAAAATTATAAGTCTAAATATTAGAGAAATTAAGATAGATGTAAATTGACTCATAAGAGACTCATTGAACAGAATAGATGGAGCATTTGAAGACAAGTTTAATCAGGAAGACATGCAACGTGCAATGAAAGAAATAGGAAAAAATAAAGACTCATTGACTGAATTAAAAAACAGGAGAATAAAAAATTTGCAAG
>CAYZZD010000137.1:0-1540 GCA_964482675.1 uncultured Candidatus Saccharibacteria bacterium | reverse complement strand
GCTGGACCATGAAATACTTACGAAAAAACACCAAAGGTTTTATCTTGAACCCGCAAACCAAAATTACAAAAACATCTATCCTGACGCGCAGATGAATATCGCTGCAGTTGTAAAAGGAGTGATTAGAAAATACTAAAGATAAGCAGTCATTTTTATCAAACCTTTCCAAAAAAACCCGAATATCCGCCTGCTGGCGGATTTCGTCCACCTCGGGGTCTAGCCCCTGCGGTGAGCTTTTTGGAAAGGTCTGACGGGGTTCTTTTTTTTCGGAAATTACCCCCCCCCAGCGCTTTCGTACTAACTCAAATATGAGATTTAAAAAATAAGTCTATGGATAGAAAGCACCGCTACATCATTCACGTCGACGGCGACAGTTTTTTTGTCGCTTGCGAACTGCTTTCGCGCCCCGACTTGGTCGGTAAGCCCGTCGTGACCGGCGAAGAGCGTGGCATTGCATCCGCCATGAGCACTGAAGCAAAACGCATGGGAATCCATCGTGGCATGCCCGTATTTAAAATACGAAAATTCTTTCCCCAAGTAACAATCTTACGTTCCCACTACGAACTTTATGCGCAGTATTCGCAGAAAATGGTTTCAGTGGCACGGCGATTTTCAAATACCGTCGAAGAATATTCTATTGATGAATGTTTTTTGGACGTCACCGACACTGCTGCCACTTTTACCGAGGCTATAACCATTGCGCAGAATCTTAAAATTGCTTTAAAGCGAGAACTAGGGCTTACCTTTTCGGTCGGGCTTGCCCATACAAAAGTATTGGCAAAAATTGCGTCGAAACATCAAAAACCTAATGGATTTACTGCAATAACCGCAACTCGGATTGATGTATTTTTAAATGAAGTAGCAATTGGTGACGTGTGGGGCATTGGATATCGCACTGAAAAAAAATTCAAAAAATACGGAATGGAAACGGCGCTCGATTTTAAAAATAAACCTCTATCTTGGATTGCTGACAATTTTTCTAAGCCCTACCAAGACCTATGGCATGAACTGTGCGGGAAGTCGGTCATACCCGTACACAATAATCGCGCACCATTAAAATCGCTCCAATCAACCCGCACCCTACCCAAAGCTTCTGGTAATAAAACGTATTTGTTCTCACACTTATCACGCAACATCGAAATCGCATGCGCACGATTACGTGACAATGGATTGTTGACTGGACAGGTATCTATTTTTTTAAAAGACACCGATTTTGACTATGCTTCCATCGACATATTCCTGCCCGCGGTCACAGCATATCAAGGGGATATCATTCCAGCTATCAAAAATGGTTTTGAACACCTCTATGTAAATGGAAAAACCTACCGCACAACCGGAATTACATGCACGCAGTTGGTGCCGAGCCATGCCTTTCAGCGCCACCTATTCACTCCTGTCGAAGATAAGAAATCCCTACAAGAATCACTTGACAAAATTCGAAAAAGATACGGTGAATACAGTCTTGTAATGGCATCAAGTATGGACGCATTGCGATCGTTTCAGCTTGAAAACAAACAAAAAATCCTCACTCGCCCTATCC
>CAYZZD010000136.1:0-1554 GCA_964482675.1 uncultured Candidatus Saccharibacteria bacterium | reverse complement strand
ATTTTTAAGACTTTTTTTGCAATCGACCGGGCGACATAGGCACCTGAACGATCCACCTTAGTTGCATCTTTTCCCGAAAAAGCACCGCCACCCAAAGCAACACGAGGACCATAACAATCAACGGCGATTTTTCTTCCGGTTAAGCCGGTATCGGCATCGAAACCACCAACGTTCCAGTCACCTGCAGGATTAATATGAAACACAATTTGAGAATCTAACGACTGCTGAAGCCCTACCCATCCTTCAACTTCATTTCTCAAAAGCTTGGTTGGCACTCCGCAAAATGAGGCTACAGCTACTACAATCTTACCATCCTCTACCGTAATTTGAGTTTTTCCATCAACTGGATGAAAAGTGTATAAATATTTGCAAAGATTCCTGGCTAGGAAATATTCTAACGGCACCATTTCCTCATTTTCCGCACAGGCATAACCTACCATGATGCCTTGATCGCCAGCCCCGCCATCATCGACACCCGCCGAAATTTCGCTCGACTGCTTTGCAATATTCACATTAACTCCGATAGGACCAGCGATTCGATGAACAATTTCTGGAATATCGACAAAGGCTGCAGAGGTAATTTCACCAGTTACTGTGACAATTCCATGTCCTCCCATTACTTCGACAGCACAGCGTGACCTCTGGTCCTGCCGTAAACATTCATCAAGAATAGCGTCGGCGATCCGATCGCACATTTTATCCGGATGCTTTGGGGTAACGAATTCAGCGGTTCTTAGCATTATAATAAAAAATTAAAAAAATATTGATCGTTAAAATAACGATTGAAGTAAAATTTGAATAAAAAACATATCCAGTAGAATCATTCAGAACGCAAAATATGCCGAGCCATGTAGCCAAGTAAGCAGGGATAGAGATATCGGCTCCGCTTTTTCGTCGTAACAATCGAAACGTCTGAGGAAGCCCGGCAAAAATAAACAATGGAATCGCTAAAATTGAAAAAGACATATTATTTTGTGAGTAAAATTGCTTTCTGTCCTGTGAACTCTTCCCATCTTTGGATGATAATATCCATGTATTTTGGATCAAGCTCCATTCCGAAACATACTCTATTTGTTTTTTCGCAAGCAATCAATGTCGTACCCGAACCTAAGAACGGATCGCACACTTTTTCCTTTGCTTTGCTGCTATTCAAAATAGCTCGCTGCATACACTCAACAGGCTTTTGAGTCCCATGGCCCCACGTTTTTTCCTTCTGTTTATTTCCAAAACTATTATTGTTCGCAATATCCCAAACGGTGGATTGATCCCTTAAACCTTGCCAGTTGTGATTTTTACCCATTTTGACGGCATACCAACAGGGCTCGTGCTGCCAGTGATAATCGCCACGGCTTAAAACGAAGTGTTGTTTTTTCCAGATAATCTGCGAGATAATATCGTATCCAAGATCAATTATTCCCTGGCCGACCTCAGAAGAATATTTTGCTGCGTGCCTAACATAGAGAATACTTGGGTCAAACATAGAGAATACTTGGGTCCAGTCGATTTTATCGGCGTTCATTACTTTGCCTTTTGATCTTTTTCCGACGCCCAAAT
>CAYZZD010000135.1:0-1606 GCA_964482675.1 uncultured Candidatus Saccharibacteria bacterium | reverse complement strand
GGGAGTAGGGGGTATCGCAAATAATATTGCGTTGCTGATCAAAAGTCTTATCACTGTATAAAAACTCGATTACCGTCCGAGGCGTCATGACATCCTTGGCCATTAAGTCATTCATACGGAATGCATTATGGATCAGCTCGTGCTCGTCGGCCTCAATTGACCCTTGCGAGCTCCCCAGGCGAGTCAGTGCTTTCAGTTCGTCTTCGGACACTTGATGATCATGACGATGGAATAATTTAGTAATATGCTCTAACAACCACACCAAAGGAAACAATATGTAGGTAGCAACCTTCAAAGGTTTTGCCGCAACGCATGCAATAGGTGCAGCATATAATGCACCAATAGTTTTGGGAATGATCTCGCCGGCAATAATAATGATCAAGGTAAGCACCGCAGAAACAATGCCCAAGAAAGCATCGCCCAGTAAGCGTGTAGTAAGCAATGCCACTACCATACTGCCCACTGTGACTAAGGTATTGTTTAAGATTACCAAAGTAACGATAGTTTTTGAGGGATTATTCTTTTGACGCTTTAATTCTTCAGCGCCGATAGCTTTCGCGTCAACGGCAACTTCAACAGCACCATGAGTTACAGCAAAAAAAGCAGTCTCGACGGTGACAATAACAGCAACAAGGATGACTACAGTAAGTGATACGAGAATGATTATTCCCATGAAATATTATTATTTGTGAGTACGAAGCGGGATGACGAATGTATTTGCTTCGGTAGTAGCACTATCGCTAATTACAGCAACCAAATCTTCCTGGATAACATCTTTACCAAGAGTGACTTTTGCGCTAATACCATCGGCATTTTGCGTAATTGATGTCTTTGCGACAGTGTGGGCATTGCCAATTTCTTGTATGGTAATGGTACCGAAATTTGTTCCTACTGATTTCCATGCAGTAGGGCATATCGATGGATCCTTTTGCGTAAATTGGAAAGTAAGCAAATTAGCATCATCTACCGCCATATATAACGCGCTTTTATTTGCAACAAATGAGCATGCGCCAAAAGATAGCAGGTGAGCTGGTATCTGTGCTGCACGAAGTGACTCAATGCGCGCAAGTGACACACTTCCCATATCCGAAATAAGAGTCTTTGCAACAGCGACCTGTGCCTCAAAATCTGAAATAGTTTCTTTTGATGCATCTTTACGATAAGCAACCATGCGATTGATGGTATCTTGTAGTCTATCTTCGTTATCGGCAAAAGTGACACGTGCAGCGATTTTGGTATCAGGAGTATAAGTATCTTCAAGCAAAGTTGTGTACTGCGCACTTTCCGCAAGATAAATTGATGCGGTAGTGAACTTTTGAATTACCTGATCAATAATAGCAAGCGCATCTACGGATAATGGAGTACGCGCTTCGACGCCTAAACGTTCACGGATGTTTTCACGACGTTCGCTTGAGGCGTTTAATTTGTTTTGGAAAAATGACGAAATAATACCCTCATCTGCCGCAAACACAGGCGTGGCCAAAATAAAAGAGCCTAAAATGCCCAAAGTTGCTATAACTATATACTTTTTCATACTGAATGACACTTTAGCATACCTGTGGTAAAAAATCAAGCTAAAACAATAAATACATGAATATGTCACGGT
>CAYZZD010000134.1:0-1620 GCA_964482675.1 uncultured Candidatus Saccharibacteria bacterium | reverse complement strand
CATCATGGCAGATATTGCCCCATTTGTGGGTTTCATTTGCAAAAAGTAGAGGGAAATGTTTTGGCATAAAACCAAGCGAATTCCCACGAAAGTCTGCCAGGCCGCTAGGATGAGAGAACTCGTTCACGTAATTGCGTAGCGGATCGTTTTCGTCTAGTTTTTGGGCTTGCTGAAGTAAGTTTAAAAATTCGGCATACTTTTTTTCCATTGTCATCGAGTTTTGATTGACCCTCACTTTACAATAATTTCCTGTAAAGTAAAGAAACAGCGCTTCCTGGTTTAGGAGTACAATACGTAGTATGAAAAAGCTCTCCCGCTTAACTCGACCAATCCAAAAGATGCCAGCATTTGTTGTTTCCGCACTTAAAAAACAGAAGCTTATGGAAGCATACACTGCACGGCCGCCATACCAGCGAAACGATTACCTTTCTTGGATTAACCGAGCAAAATTAGAACCAACAAAACAAAAGCGGCTGAACCAGATGCTTACCGAACTTAAAAAAGGGGAAGGGTATATGGGTATGCGATGGCGACCAAGTTTAAGGAAAGTTTAGATATTTTTAGTAGGCTTCATCTATAGCAACTTAGGTATATATCAATGAAAGTTCTTGTTATCGAAGATGAGCCGGATATTATCTCTTTCATAAAGAAAGGACTCGAGCCGCAGAGTTTTATCATTGAATTTGCTGAAACCGGACAAAAAGGCATTTCGCTTGCCCTTTCTCAGCCGTATGATGTTATTGTTCTTGATTTTCACCTCCCTGATTTATTAGGAGACGAAGTATCTGCCCGTATAAGAAAAATAAAGCCATCCATCCCGATTTTGGTCCTCTCGGTGGAGCGAAACATGGATATTAAACTCGACATGCTCTCAGTGTGCGATGACTACCTCACGAAACCATTTTCTCTCCGTGAACTAGCGGTTCGACTCCGTGCAATAACCCGTCGTGGCGAGGTCTTGCATGGAGACGTTCTTAAAGCCGGTGGTATTGTTATGGATGTTAATAAACACAAGGTCCTTCTTGATGGCAAGACAATCCCGCTCCGGAATAAAGAATTTGCCCTTCTCGAATATTTTATGCAGCATCCTGACATAGTGCTCTCGCGTGAAATGATTCTCGACCATGTGTGGGATATGAACGCTGATCCTTTTACGAATACGGTGGATACACACATCAGACTTTTGCGTAAAAAACTTGAAACCAAGCGGCGGACGTTCATTCATACGGTGCCAAAGCGGGGTTATAAATTTGCAGCGCTTTAGCATAAGCCGCATGTTGCCTATTATGCTCATTGGAATTTAGAAAATATTTAATTCATTTTAAATAAAATTAAAAAGATTTTAAAAACTTAAAAATCTTTTTATGAACAACCAGCAACTCTCCGTGCAAGAAGTGCACGATCTGCCGGCGGATCCAAAGCCGGATTGCATCTATGTTTTATTGCCCAAAAATTATTCTCGGGAATATTATTTTGAACGAACCGACCGCAATCTCGGGTGGATATGCAGGGAAGAGCAAGAACTCATCCATGGCTCGACAGTTGGTATTGCCGGCTGCGGTGGGATGGGCGGGCTTATTGCCGCTGTAGTAACTCGTCTAGGAGTCGGTACGCTTCTTA
>CAYZZD010000133.1:0-1649 GCA_964482675.1 uncultured Candidatus Saccharibacteria bacterium | reverse complement strand
AAATATTGAATGATGCAGGCGCACTCGTGTGCACCGTATCACCCGCGGGCTGATATCGATAAAAATGCTGATAACTACCAACATTTCCTGATACATCCGTTGTGAGACTTGCCGAATTCCATAATACAGAATCAGAAATCGCAGGATACATATTTACAACGACAGCAGCATGTGCTGACGGTGTAGTAATTCCTAATGCGCTTGCAAAAAGAATCATCAAAAGTTTTAGTTTTTTCATTCGATCGTTTTTTAGTTTTCAAATATTTACACTATTATAGCACACTTATTTCAAAAAGTAAAGCTACTTTACCCCTCTTATCCTTGGTACACTATACGTCTATGGAACACCACACACACCAAGCTCGATCAAGTTTTTTTGAGAAATACCAAACATTCATTTCAATTATTATTGCAGGATTACTTATCGGAGGAGGAATCGTTTTATCAAAAACAATTCCTGCAGCACAACTTGCACAAAACGGAAATCAGCCCCAGGCACAAACAGAAAAAAGTGTTCGTGCTGAGCTTATTAAGGTTGCAAAGGACCTATCACTCGATAGTAAAGCACTCGGAGTATGCCTTGATAATAAATCACAAGAAGCGACTGTTACTGAAGCAGGCACCCTCGCAGCACAATCAGGTGTTACTGGGACTCCTACATTCTTTGTCTTGAAACGAACCATCGCTGCTGATGGAACGGTTACCGCTGAAAAACAAATTCCTGTAATTGGCGCACGTGACAAACAAACCTTTATGGACGCCATTGAACAAGGCAAAACCCCAGAAGGACAACAACCTCTTTCGGGATCAAAAGTAGTCCTTACTGAAGCCGATCATTATATGGGACCTAAAAACGCATCAATCGTTATTGTTGAATATTCGGATATTGATTGCCCATTCTGTAAGCGCGCCAAGCCAACCATTGATGAACTTTTGAAAGAACACCCTGAATATGGATTTGTATATCGCCATTCACCTTTGGTGCAACTTCATCCTTTTGCTGCTTACAAAGCACAAGCAACTGAATGTATTGCAGCAACCAATGGGACCGAAGGTTTCTGGAAGTTCCTCGATGTTATTGCAAAATAATACTATAACAACCACTTTCGAGTGGTTTTTATTTGGCCATTAAATTGCTATACTAACAGCGTATGAATAAAAAGACACGATATATTGTAATTATTGCGATCATTGCTCTATTTGGAGGATTAATCGCATGGTATAAACTTACACCAGGGAAATATGACAACCTCGCTGCATGTTTAAAAGAAAAGAAGGTTGTATTTTACGGAGCCTTCTGGTGTTCTCACTGCCAAGCTACCAAGAAATCATTTGGTAAATCAGCTAAACTCCTTCCTTATGTAGAATGTTCAGAACCAAATCCTGACGCACAAGGGAATTATGGACAACTCCCTATTTGTCGAGAAAAAAATATTCAAGGATATCCAACTTGGGAATTTGCAGATGGTTCACGAATTTCAGCAGAAGCGACCCCTGAACAAATTGCCGAGAAAGCTCAATGCTCCGCAAACTAATCATGTATGATAACTTCATTTAATACGTTTGTAGGAATAGGAACTATTGCAATACTCATTATTACGTTAAGTATCTGGCTCCTCATGTTCCTCCAGGAAACTACTAATCCCTAC
>CAYZZD010000132.1:0-1657 GCA_964482675.1 uncultured Candidatus Saccharibacteria bacterium | reverse complement strand
ACATAAGATGCTATAAACAGAATGTTTTGTTATTCGTCAAATAAGTCGTTTAGACTTTTATAGGGGCTGATATCAAACCCTATATCCTATATAGCACCTTAAACAACAGATTTTGACCCTTGTGGATAATCCTGTTATCTTGGGGGAAAAGGACGTCGGTTAAAGCTCAAAAAGTCATAATGGACATTCTTTAAAAAGACGCATAAAAGTCATACAGAATAAGGGTTTTAATACGACTTTGTTTATAATAATTCTTTGTAAAAGGTTTCACGTGAAACGTGTTTCATGATCCGAATATTTACGTCAAAAACTCAAAAAGTAGGCGAGCGTGGCGAGAAAATCGCTATGCAATTTCTGCAGAAACACGGTTTCACAATCATTGAGCAGAACTACAGTGCGCGTTATGGCGAGATCGATATTGTTGCACAAAATGGGGATATGCTGTACTTAGTCGAGGTAAAATCGCAAAACATTAATACGACAATTAACCCCTTCGAGAATTTAACGCCAAAAAAGATCCGATCGCTTACGGTCATGACACAAATTTACATCGAGCATAAAAAATGGGAAGGAGACTACCGTTTAATAGGGTGCCTGGTACGACTTGATGACATAAATAGGCGAGCACTGGTCGAAACGATCGACCTGGCCTAAAAGGGAAGAGAGCCTTTTATTTTATTAATAGTATGGTATATTCCAAAAGCTTCGGGGCGTGGTGTAACGGCTAACATTCCTGTTTTGGGAACAGGCGACTCTGGGTTCGAATCCCAGCGCCCCGACAAGTTTAAGTGATTCGCAGTAATCAGTTTATTTTTAACTGTTTGGGGATATAAAAGTCCCGCGCCATTCTTTTGCGCAACAAAGCCGCTTTTTTCTTTTTGCGCGAAATTTTTATACGGACAGGGTAAGGTCTGTCAAAATATGATTCGAATTCGGCAATATTTTTTTCATCTAATTTCTGATATTTTTGAAAAAATCCCTCGATAAGGTTAGCAAGACGTTGATCAACAAATACTTCAATAACAAAATCTTGAACCACATTCAAGAAATAATTTGAAGCGAAAGTCCTTTTAATATCAGTGTTGAGCGCAACACGCTTATTACCCCAGGTTTTTTTCCACCGTTGATCAAGCACCGTATTGCCGCCACTGATAAAATAGCAATGCTTATTCTCACGTTCAAATTCGGCAAAAATTGATACTTCGATATCACGACGCCAAATCGAGAAGATAGGGTGGGGGTGCCAGGCAAAAATTGGACATTCGGAAGGTACCCAGTCTGTAAGCACTTTAAAAAGGTGCGCCCAATAAGTATCACATATAGCAAGATTAGGATATCGATAGCTAAACGATTTTCCTTCTTTAAGCGCAAATATCGCTTCACCAATTAACTCACGCTTTTTTTGAACATCAAAAAGCTCGTACACTCGCTGGATCCATACACGGCTTACATAATACTTGCCGCCAGCTTTTGCTATGGCTTCACTTTGGGCGAGTAGTCGAAGTGCTGCATACACTGCTTGTTTAGTGGTGCCCGGTCGTTTTGATTGAACAAGATCAACTAAATTGGGCCCTGCAATATAAGGATTTTTTGCCAAAAATTCGACCAGCCAATCTTCAATACTTTTATTTTTGGTCAGAATCACAATACTGTATTA
>CAYZZD010000131.1:0-1672 GCA_964482675.1 uncultured Candidatus Saccharibacteria bacterium | reverse complement strand
CAGCAACTCTACCGTAAATACCACCTCTCACCCGAAGAAATCGCCTTCATCGAATTCCGTGTCAAGGCCATGGAGTAAACACAAAGCTGTCAAATTTGACTAGGCTGCATTACAAAGAATGCCGATTTTTTGGTACAATAATTGTATGAATAAAGACGAGGTGAGTGGACCAAGACCACGACTACATTTGTTTGGCTATCTAGACGAGACTGGTCTTTTGCATACACCAGAAACTGATAGGTTTTTTGGCATTGGGTTAGTAGCCGTGCCAAACCCTCGTCACCTACACCGAGCAATAATTCGCCTTAAAAATAAGTACAGGTTTCACGAAGAGTTTCATTTTAACTCCATAAAATACAGCTCGCTTCCTATATACAAAGAGTTGATTGATGTTGCTTTCGTTGAATCAAATCTTCGATTTTCTATACAAATCATAGATAAAAAAGGTAAAAATCATGCAAACAAGTATAAGTCGTACAATAAATATGCCGGGCAAGTAATCTCCTCAATTCTTGATGTAACAAACGCGAAGAGAAGCGAGTACATAACGATACTAGCCGACGACGTATCAACGAGTGACAAAGAAGACAAGTTTGAGCATGACGTCAGGGAAACGATCAAAAGAATCCATAGACGCAACGCGCTTTCTGGTATTGCCCGGCTTGAGTCACATGCTGTATCTGAAATACAACTCGCAGATATACTAGTGAGTAGTGTTGCCTATGCTTTTAAGATGAAAAGCGGCTTGGTGTCGAAAAGTAGCACAAAGGCAAAGCTAGTCAAATATATTCAGAACAAGATAAATACGTATGAACTAGCAAACGATATAGAATTAAGGTTGAAAAATGGCATCTATTTCGCAATCAAAACAAAATAGATGGCGCTTTGGACTAAAAAGAGCAACTTGGCTCGTCCACGCATTCCATCTACATAAACTACTATACATGCCATTGACAATTAAGTCAATATATTATGACAATATAGTTGAGGTGATATAGTGGCAACAAGCTCCAAAATTGATATCAGCGAAAACACTCTCCGCAACCGCGGGAAAGTGCTGGATATCTTGCTACTAGACAGAACTTCTAGCAAAATTGCTCACAAATCAAGCAATATCATCTGGGCGACGGATAGCTATAAGTTTTCACTAACTACAAAAATTAAAAAAGAACAGATAACAGGCGTGAATGGCAAAATGATTCAACCACGTGCTGTCAAAAGCCGTGAGGAGCAAAAGCGTCGGACCAAAGGCAAGGCAGAAGTGTTTACGCCTCTTAAAATTGTTAAAGAGATGAATATGGCCATAAATTGGGCGAGCAAAAACTGGCCAACAAACAAAGAAAATTGGGTAAATTATATATCTGAACTACGCCTAGAGATTACCTGTGGTGAAGCGCCGTTTATTGCAAGTAGATATGACCCGACAAAGTCTGCCAGCAATGTCGTGCCATTAAATAGGCGAGTTGGTTTTTTGGATTATAAATTACGGGAGCTGGGCAAGTATGTGAAAAGCAAGCAAGACTGGCTAAAATATGCCGAGATTGCCCTAAAATCTAGCTATGGCTACGAATGGCAGGGCGATAATTTATTAATCGCTCGCGAAAATATCTTGCAAACTATGGACGATTTTTATAAAGATTTTTGCAAAAATAAGCTAAAGCTAAAATCTAGA
>CAYZZD010000130.1:0-1720 GCA_964482675.1 uncultured Candidatus Saccharibacteria bacterium | reverse complement strand
TGTAACTATCGATGATGAATGACTCAGCGATAGTTACCGCGATCCGGGAATATCCGGCAGTGAGGTTTTTGAAACGCTCAAGCCATAGCGCATTGCTGTTGCAGAATTCCTTGAATGCCTTGTTGAGCAGGGTATCGCACGCAGTTTCTTGCTTGCGGAACTCGTCTTCAATCATGCACACCGTTTGGTAATCAAGGGCATCCTGCTTGGCAAGTGGGAATGCGCTTTCTTTAAACAGGGCAAATAATGTTCGTATCATTTCCCGTGTTTCGTTGGCAGTTTGCTTGGCGAAGTCTTCAAAGTTGAAATCATTAGATGATTGGTTCATGTCAGTATATTTAGTTTAAAAGATCAATATGAGCATAATACAACCTTATATTGACTTTGTCAAATAGTATGCTAGAATGGTTCAAAATAAATTCTTCATTTAAAAACCGATATACATGGCACAACTACTTATTGTAAAAGAGCTTGATGACCTGCTTACCCAATGGGAAGACCTAAACATCGCTGGTGATTTTGATTTCCATTTAAACCAGATAATTGGACTTAACAAGGATAAAAGCGAAGCATCAGAAATGGCTAAAGTTATGATTGGCTCAGAGTTAAACCTTATGGGACTACTTGCTCGGGCGATTCCTGACTATGAAAAGCTGAGAAGCGTGATGGCTGGAGAGACGTTTTATCACAAAACAAACTTCATGCCCCGCGTGCCGACAGCATTACGCCCAACCTGTGAAAATGCTTCAGACTTCTACGATCAAATGTTTATCAAATGTTCGGTGCGTATTCCATTTTATCTTTTAAAATGGATGGAGACTCGCCGGGCATGTGTTGTAGAAGATTCTTTACCGATTCCAATGGTGGATCTTCGCACTGAAAACTGGTTGCATCGACTGCCGTACCACTCAATGTACCTTACGGTAAAATCACCGTTTGTTTTTACTGAGCCGGGTGTGAATGTTGATTGGTCTGTGAAAGACTTTATCCTGGTGAAGGATGGCAACTACACACGAATATTGTTTTGGGTAACAGAAAATGCGGGTACCCGTTTTACTCACGAAGAAAGAGCGAAAATCAAGAACGCTATTCGTGAAATAAAAAGGGATAAACTAACCGATCTTTCGAAACAATGCATTGATCTCATGGGCAAGGCGCACGATGTCTTCATTGGAGATTTGGTTATCCAGGATGGTACAAGTTTGGTTCGCGATATTCGCGGAACAAATAACCATCAGGAGCTATTTGATCTCTACGATCCGAAAGGAAAAGTGAAAGATGAGGAAGTAGAAATGTACCTCAAAATGAAGGCCATGGTAGAGATGGTAAATGGTTTCTGTAAGCTTATGTCCCAGGTACCTCCCGCTTCGGCTGTGGACAGTACTCAATCAGTAGTTTCTAAACCAGTACCCCAGCCGCCTCGGCAATGGTTTGAATTACCGCTCCAGACTGTTGATTATTTTTATACTGAATCCTCAGATAATAAAATAATTATCAAGAAAGGTAATGGTTCGGAGAAAAGCCCTCATATTCGTAGAGGACACACACGACGAATCATTCAAAAAGACGGTACAACCAAAGAAGTTTGGGTAGCTGAAATGACCATCAGGAAAGACAAGCTCACCACTGAACAACTACAAGGTGGTGCATTGAAAATTCAGTAGTATGACAAAAAAGTAAGGCTCCCAATCGGGAGCCTTTATACTTTATATATAGAACA
>CAYZZD010000129.1:0-1747 GCA_964482675.1 uncultured Candidatus Saccharibacteria bacterium | reverse complement strand
AAAAGGGCAAACGTATTTTTTACATTCTCGCGATGTTACTTTGCGCGGTGGTCGTCTACAAAAGATTTTCTTTTTCGCCAAAGTTGAAAAAGCTGGTGCGCTTGATACGCTCCCCGAAGGCTACGAGATAACGGAAAATGCCAAGACCGGGTTGCCGATGTTGAAAAAGCAAAAATAATCCGATACCATCAAGCCATGCAAACTTTATCACTCGCACAAATCCTCGTACTCGTCGGATATTTTTTATTTATCTACCTGTATAAATTTCTCGTTTCGGGAAACGCCGTATCGGAAAAAGCATCGGCGTTGCTAACCCAAATGATACCCGCAGTAAACCTAATTTTTGGGCTTGTACTCGGCGCTTTTCACATTATGAATTTCGATATGACCGTTGCAGTGCTCGGAAGTTTAGCAACCGGCGGCGCGGCCGGACTCGTGAAAATGCCCTCGCAAATTAATGAGGCAATGAAATTGCCCGCACCATCCAATGAATCAGAATCAACAGAACAGCCAGTATAAAGACCGTGGCATGGATTTGCTCGGTAAAATTTTCGAGTGCCAAAAGCCAGAGGTTTTTGAGGCAAACGAATTTGTGGTTACGTTACTAACGTCGATTGTGCGAGATTTAGTACCTGATTTAAACCCCGAAAATAATAAAGTACCGATTGCGCTGCTCTCGCATAAAGACAGCATTAAGGCGTTCTTTTTCGCATGTGAGGAGCTATCTTTGCACCTCACAATTTTCATGCAACAACGCAGTATTTTTGTAGATATTTTCGGGCGCGGGTCTATGCCTCGTTTTAAAATCATCCAAGCTTTTAATAAACTCATCGACAATTTTGCCGCGCAAAAGAAAACTTTTGTTATTATGTACCGGCCATGAGCACCGACGAAAAAAAGCCAGAATCAAAACAAGAAGGCACAAAAAAGGGCAAGGTTTACAAGACCGATGCCGAAAAACTTTTTGCTATATCCGAGGAGTATTATAAAAATCCTTTTGTGACCGATGTTGCAATGGCCGAAACACTTAATCTCGACCGTAAAACCGTGGCAAAATACCGCAAGGAATTAGAGGATGAATTACGCCAGAAATTAATTACCAGTAAAGAAGATGACCTGTTGAGTTACTACAAAGTTCTTTCATTCATCACAAAAAATCTTGTTGAAATAATCAACGTAAGCGCCCGCGACATGCACAGGATTTTCGCCATGAATTTACTCGCAAAAGTTTACGAAAAACTCATCGCGCTCAAGCTCGACCTCGGTATTCACAGGAAGCCTGTACAAGAGATTGATGTTACACTTTCGATCGAGGAGGAAAAGACCCTTGAAACGGTGCTCGGAGGACTTATAAACAACCTTGATGATGTCGAATACCTTAAAAAACAAATGGCAACCGCCCGCCGACTCGAAGCCGGAAAATCAAAACCCCGTGTTATCGCGGGACCTACTACAACCGAACAAGCTATCAAAGCTCGAATCGCTGCTAAGGGCGCTAATAAAAATAATTGATCGGCTTCGCCTCACTCAAAACGGGCGCAGATATTTGGTTAAGAAATACGGCTTTTTGGCTTTCTGCATCATATATTTGCGACATCATTTTAGCGAGCCGATGGGCTTGGTGCACTTCATCGTGAGCAACAACATCGCGAATATTAAAAAGCCTTTCGTGGCGATCAGTTCCTTTCGTGACTCGGGCAAAACTACGATCTGCACACTGGCCTATCCGGTCTATGCCATCTGCGTA
>CAYZZD010000128.1:0-1747 GCA_964482675.1 uncultured Candidatus Saccharibacteria bacterium | reverse complement strand
GTCTTTTCTTTATGCTTCAGCTGAAGCGGTTTCGGTTTCAGAAGCAACAGCTTCTTCGACTTTCTTAACCGGTGCAATATAGTCAACGAAGTTGCGCATTTTTCGCTTAACATCGCGGGCCACCATATTTCGTACATAGTACAATTTTGCCTTTCGCATGCGAGAACGGCGGACGATTTCGATCTTTTCGATCATTGGCGAGTACAATGGGAAGATACGTTCAACTCCTACTCCACTTGATACTTTGCGGACAGTAAAAGTCGCTCCTGGTTCGTTGCGGTGTTTAACTGCAATAACCAAACCTTCAAACATCTGGATACGATATTTGTCCTTTTCTTTGATTTTTTGGTGTACCTTAATCGTGTCTCCAGCTTTAATACCAAGGGTTTTTCGCTCGATCACGTTTTCAGGTGCGTAGATTGCTTTTGCCATATATTTCTTAAGACCGATGGACTATAGCATATCCCGAAAAGATTTCAAGTACTTTTTACCTGGGACAGCGCGTGGCTAAAATCAGCAGGATACGGAGCAATAACAGCTACTTCGCCCGCATCCATATCGTGAAAAGCAATGCGATATGCATGCAATGCTGGGCGAGTAAACCCAAGAAGCTTTTTTTGCCTTGGCGCGTACAAAGAATCACCGACAATAGGATGATGAATATGCAATGCATGCACTCGAATCTGATGAGTCCGACCTGTTTTTGGGAAAAATGCGACAAACGAGAATCGCAATCCATCGTCGGTACCACTTGATAAGATTTTATATACGGTCTGTGATTCTCGCGCTTCACCACGTATTCCATTTCCCGTGGCACGCTTTTCAATTGATCCCGAGCTTCGGCCAATCGGCGCATTAATCATCCCCCGCTCTTGTTTAGGAATGCCGTACACAAATGCATGATATTCTTTTTGTATCGTATGCTTTTTAAACTGTCGTTTCAGGTGCACGTAGGATTCCTGAGTCTTCGCTAAAATAAGCGCACCGCTGGTACCTTTATCAAGGCGATGCACAACCCCATGACGCGGTACTAAGGTGCCATCCGAAAGTTCAATCGCTTCGCCTACGTCGCGCGCACTGGGACTATAATCGACAAACCAATCTGCCACCGTAGGCTCACCCCGTCCTTTACCATCATCGTGCACAGCGATTCCCGCTGGTTTATTAATGACGACTGCGGTTTCAGATTCAAATAGGATTTCCATGTCCAAAGCCTATCATATTGGCCCAGATCCGCAAAAGTTGTTTTTTAATCCTCAATCCGTATGATACAAGTGAAGCACCTGAAAGGTATTTCCGTGGTGCTTAATCGTTCTTTGGAATAACGAACAATAAGCGAGGTTGAACTAGGCCATTTAAAGGCATCCACACCATCACAGTACTAGCGCGGTGGCCTGGGTCATTTATTCTCCTGCTTGCCCGTCGAAACACGCGCGATTCCCAGCAGTAGAACCTCATGTTACACATGCCATACCTGGCATAACAATTTTATTTGCATCAGATATGCGATTATCTCCGTATACTCGAAATCTGACTCTGCGCTTAAAAAGACTGCATCTACAAAAGTATCCGACTTTGTATTTTCTGGGCATCTCCAAAGAGCCTCGTAGCAAGTCCTAACTTAACTTACCGTTATTGCAGTCAAGCCACCTGATCTAGTAGGGTGGTTTTTTATTACAGAGTATTTTTCGTGTGTCCTTACTATACCAAGTTAGAACCTATTTCCAAAATAAATAAAGCGGACGAA
>CAYZZD010000127.1:0-1761 GCA_964482675.1 uncultured Candidatus Saccharibacteria bacterium | reverse complement strand
CAATATCATTTGCGATACCCCCTACTCACGCTATCCAGTTGTCGGGCGGGATATCGATGATGTGGTTGGATTTTGCCAGACGAAGGATCTTCTTATTGCGATTGCGGACAATGAGGGTGGTCAGAAAATTGAAGACGTCATGACTAAACCGCTGATGGTCAAAGAAGATATTAAGTTGGATGTACTATTGACCTTATTCCAAAAAACCCGCATTCACTTAGCGGTGGTACGCGACCAGTTTGGAGGAACCGCAGGCGTGGTTACCCTTGAAGACGTAATCGAGCAATTGGTTGGCGAAATCGTCGATGAAACTGACGAATATACCGACTTACGCGAATACGCTCAGCATAAACGCAAATAAAAAAGCCCGACATTTGCCGGGTCTTTTTTTTGTTTAAACGTATACGCCTAGGGCTTCTTCGTTGCTTCGTTCGAAGTATCGAATATGCCCGGTGGAAATGCAGGGGAATTCCATAGTGCATACTGACATCTTATGCACATAAGCTTGGGTTTTGTGAATAAATAAGGTGCGCTTGGTCAAGTGTACCATAGCATACGATGCTTACTCTGTAAAAAAATAAATCTAAAAAATACATAAAGCGGGGTTACTTGAAAGTTGCCTAAAAGGTGGTAGTATTGCCGAGTTATCCGATTGTAGACTACATATATTTATGGATGTAAAAGTTACTAAAAAAGAAAAAAGCACCGTTGAAATCGCCCTTACGCTACCAGCAGAGGTGTTTGCTTCGTTTGAAACCAAGGCGCTGGAGGAGCATCGAAGCCGAGTGAAAATCGACGGTTTTCGTGAGGGCAAGGCTCCGCTTGAGACAGTAAAAACGCAAGTTGGAGACGCGGCAGTCATGGACGAAATGGCCCATTTGGCCGTGATTGCTGCTTATCCGAAGATCATCGAGCAGGAAAAAATCGATGCAATCGGTCGTCCGTCAATCATGATTACCAAGATGGCGCCTGGAAACACGTTTGAATGCACGATCACTACCGCTGTACTGCCGACATTGGCTGTTCCTGATTACAAGAAAATCGCACAGAAGATCAGTATCGAAAAAGCTGATACCGAGGTAGCACAAGCAGAAATCGATGCTGCAATTAAAGAACTGCTTCGCTATCGAGCTCATCATGAAAAATTACAGGCCAACCCCGAATCAAAGATGGCGGATATTACTGATGACGAGCTTCCCGAGCTGACCGACGAAATGGTGAAGACTTTCGGTGCTTTCGAATCAAAAGCGCAATTCATTGAAAAACTTTCCGAGAATATGGCGCTTGAGAAAAAAGATCGTGCAGCAGAGAAGCGTCGCGCAGATATTTTGGAAGGAATTGTCACCGACACAAAAGCGGAAGTTCCCGAGATGTTGGTTGATTATGAGCTATCAAAGATGCTGGCTCAGCTTGAACAGGATATAACGCGCGCGGGACTTACTTTGGATGGGTATCTGAAGCAATCTAATAAAACCAAAGACGATATTAAGACTGAATGGTATGCTGAAGCCGAAAAACGTGCCAAGATGCAGTTAGTACTAAACCATATTGCGGTTGCTGAAAAGATCGAGCCGACCGATGAGGAAGTTGCTCACGAGGTCGAACATGTAAAAGAGCACTATCAGGGCCAGCAGCTCGATGAGCAAAATGTGCGTGCCTATGTGGTGGCAATGCTTACCAATCGAAAAGTAATTGAGTTTTTGGAAAACCAGCAGTAAGGCGTTTGTGTTATACTGAAAAAAGTTATCAGCCTAATCCCCT
>CAYZZD010000126.1:0-1790 GCA_964482675.1 uncultured Candidatus Saccharibacteria bacterium | reverse complement strand
CGCTAATGAAACGGTTATTTTTTTGTTACATGATTTAGGAGACTCAAGACCGCTATTTTTAATCGCGGCACTGACACGATCTTTTGCTTCTTCCACGGCTTTATCTGGCAATCCGACAATAGAATATGCGTGCAGCCCGCGAGCTAAGTCGGTCTCTACAACTACCATATGCCCCATCAGTTGGTGCGGTTGTGCACTTATGAGCCGTGCGAAAGAATGATCCATTGCCAAAAGTATACCATAGAGTTTTTCATCGAGCAGCAACTGGTACGCAGTGGATTTTGGATTTAAGAATTACTCTGCTGGTGTGATATACTATTGCAATGGATGATCAAAAAAATAAAAAAGATGGCGAGCATACGATGCAGCAAGACATAGCATCAGTCATGCAAACCGGAAGCATTGAAGAATCACAAAGAATTTTTCATTTGGCACGCGAACAAGAATATGAGCAATCATTGAATGCACAAGATAAAAAAACCAATCACATCTATGTAATTTTGGGAACCATAGTACTGTGCATCGCAGTAGTTGCTGGAGGGTATGCCTTGACTCATCGCACCCAACAAAAACCAGCGCCCATGACGAAACAACCGTCGTCTGAGTCTTTTGCTTATCAGGCAACAAGCAACTTGGCATTACAAAATCTCCGCACCTTTGAAAAAAAAGATGCCTGGAACAAGGTATTAACAACCATTTCGGCAAAAGGAATAACAAAAATAACAGTAACACCTTTACCTACGCTACCTGATATTTTTGGTACCAGTACTGCAACAGTAACTAGTTTTGCCGGCATCCAATCAGTTGCAATCGGCGCAATGACAAATCCTGCCGGGATTCAATCGCCTTTTATTGTTGCAACAATCAGCGGCATTGATGCCACAAATGATGCGCTTACCTCACACACAGCACAATTATCTGAAGGCTTGGCACTTTTTTTTGGATACGACAACCTAAGTATCAATGATCGGGCCAATGTAACAACTGATACCATCATCTACAAAAATCAACCGATGACACGCGTATACACACGTATACGTAATGATGCAGTAAACACCAGCGCCGAAGTCATGTTGCAATCGTTAGTCGATTCGGTAACCATGACTTCTACGGATATTAATGCACCATCCGAAGCAACGGATCAACAATCAGCATCGCCAAGTAACGAGCCTAATACGTTTGATAATCGATTATTGTTTGCCTACACGATCATTCGTCAAAAATATTTAGTTATTGCACCTGATGAGACAATTTTATTTTCACTACTCGGCAGCATCAATCCTCAATAGCCAAGCAACACTAAAGGGTGCTTCACGGATTGCACCCATTAGAATCTATGGTATACTCGCACTCCTTTAGTAATAATCATAACTGCTTATGAATAAAGCAAAACTTGCTCACTTTAGCCAAATGCTAGAAGCTGAAAAAGCTACGCTCGAGACCGAACTTACCCGTTTAGGCAAGAAAGTTGGCCCCGATGGTGATTGGATGGCTACCCCGCCCGAGCAAGATGGTAACGAGGCCGAATATTTTGACCAGGCAGATCATGTCGAAGAATTTGAAAGCCGTGTCGCAACCTTGAAGAATCTTGAGACCCGATACAATGAAGTCGTTGCTGCAATCAAACGCATCGAGGATGGTACTTTTGGGAAGGATATCAATACAGGCAAGCTTATCGACGAAAAACGTCTTGAGGCAAATCCCGCAGCGGCTACTAACATATAACTTACTCCTATCACAAAAAAAATCTCTTCACTTAGGTGAAGAGTTTTTTTGTTGTCAGGTAATCA
>CAYZZD010000125.1:0-1821 GCA_964482675.1 uncultured Candidatus Saccharibacteria bacterium | reverse complement strand
CGCTTATACCTGGAACCGTCGGCGGCGCACCCATGCAAAATATCGGCGCATATGGTGTCGAGGTTAAGTCAGTGATTGAATCTGTCGAGGCGGTGCATGTCGGTGACGGCACAGTAAAACAATTTTCAAATACTGAGTGTCAGTTTGGATATCGTACCAGTGCTTTCAAGACAACCGAAAAAGGACGTTATTTTATGACCTCAGTTACATTTCGACTTTCGAAGCCACCACATGAAATTCACGTCGAGTACGGTGCAATTCAGTCAGAACTTGAAGCGATGCATATAGTGCAGCCGACAATCCGTGATATTGCTGATGCGGTTATCGCTATTCGTTCCAGTAAATTACCCCAACCAAGCGAACTGGGGAATGCTGGAAGCTTTTTTAAGAATCCAGAAATTTCACCAGATCAGTTTGCAAAACTTCAAGCACGATTTCCCGATATGCCGTCGTATCCCACCGAATCGAACCAAATAAAAATTCCGGCCGGCTGGCTTATTGAACAGTCTGGATGGAAAGGCAAGCGAGTCGAGAATTCAGGAATGCATGAAAAGCAGGCGTTGGTGTTGGTGAATTATGGCAATGCAACTGGGGACGAGATGCTTGCATTGGCTCGGACTGTACAAAAGGATGTGCAAGAAAAATTTGGTATCTTACTTGAAACCGAAGTATGGATTTATTGATATGGAACTGAAACATCTTTTTACTAATACATCATTTAAAGAAACCTACGGCGATACATCGGTGGATATTTTAGCAATCACGCAGGATTCACGTGTTGTTACTACAGGCAGCTTATATATTGCTATTAAAGGAAATGTGGTAGATGGTTATAATTTTATCGATGATGCAATAAAGAATGGTGCTGCCGCAGTCGTACTTCAGGGGCCTCCGGTCGAACTTAAACCTGGTATTGCGTATGTTGTGGTCGATGACACCCAAAAGGCAATCGGCTCGATCGCGGATACTTTTTATGGCAATCCTTCAACACAGCTTAAACTTATTGGCGTTACAGGTACCAACGGTAAAACGACCACAGCAACCATGCTGTACCAGATTCTTGAACATGCAGGATATAAAACTGGATTAATTTCGACCGTTGAAAATAAAATTCATACTGAAGCGATTCCCGCAACGCGTACAACACCTGACCCTATTGCACTTCGAAAATTACTTGCTGATATGGTTTCGGCAGGATGCACTCACGCGGCAATGGAGGTCTCGTCGCATGCGCTGCATCAGGGACGTGTCGCAGGTCTTACATTTGCTGCGGGAATCTTTACAAATCTGACCCAGGACCATCTTGATTACCATGGCACTATGGAACAATACTTGGCCGAAAAGAAAAAGTTTTTTGATATGCTGGGCCCATCATCGTTTGCGTTAGTGAATAATGATGATCCTTCCGCTGAAAAAATGATCATTGATACCCGGGCGCAAGTCGTTGGTTTTTCGATTACTCCTACGACAATCATTGCTGAATCAATAATCGGGAGTACTCTCTTGCTTCATGGTATCGAATATCAGATTGGACTTCCGGGTCGCTATAATGTTTCGAATGCGCTTGGTGTCATCGAGGCGTTGCGCGCACTAGGAATTCCGGAAGCAAGAATCAAAGAAGGAATCAAAGTCGCTCGTGGTGCGCGTGGACGTTTTGAAATAGCCCAACATGTATCGGGTGTTATTGGTATTATTGATTATGCGCATTCGCCCCATGGAGTACTGAATGTTTTGCGCGCAATGTATAATCTGAAAAAAGAAAACCAAAAAATAATTACAGTCAGCTGATGTGGAGGAAACCGGGATGCGGGAAAGCGTCCG
>CAYZZD010000124.1:0-1827 GCA_964482675.1 uncultured Candidatus Saccharibacteria bacterium | reverse complement strand
GATTGAACCGGCGACCTCGTCCTTACCATGGACGCGCTCTACCAACTGAGCTACAACGGCAATAACTTCGCCATACTACATTGTTTTGTATATTTTTTCAATAAGCAGTCTCTGGTATACTTATGGTCATGATTCGACGTATGAAATTGGTGATTTATAGCCCTGTTGCGAGTACGCCAAAGATTCTTGAAACACTGGGAAATGCCCAAGCAGGGCATATTGGCAAGTATGCCCAGTGTACTTTTACTTTACGAGGAACCGGGCGGTTTTTACCGTTAGCGGGTGCAAACCCTGCAATCGGCGAAGTGGGAAAACTTGAAGAAGTGATCGAAGACCGTATTGAAACTGTGTGTGAATTAGACCAAGTGAAAAATGTAATTGCGGCAGTAAAACTCGTTCATCCATACGAAGAGCCGGCAATCGATGTCTATCCTATCGAGATAATCGAATAATTTGAAGTTTTCAGATTTTCTGGTATCGTGAAGCACATGCCAGTGTAGCTCAGTTGGTAGAGCACAGCTTTCGTAAAGCTGGGGTCGTCGGTTCAATCCCGACCACTGGCTCATAACTACTGACCTAATTTATACATCATTTCTTATGAAAAAACCTATCCGAAAAAATGCCCGTGCCGTTTGGAATGCCGAATATGATGATCCTCAGTATTTCACTATGTCGATGCAGCAAAGCGCCGAATTGGGTCGATTTGTTCGCTGGCTAAAAAAAGATTCTGGTAATGATATTTTTCAGTATATCCATGCGCTTGATGTCGGCTGCGGAAATGGGCGGAACTTACTGTACTTAGCGGAAAATTATGGGACGACTGGCGTTGGTTGCGACTTGGCAGACACCGCTATTGCGCAGGCGAATCGGGCTGTCAAAGAACATAATATTCCTAATGTATCCTTTTTCGTGCACGACCTTGCAGAGAAATTCCCACTCGAGAATGAAACCTTTGATCTGGTGATGGACATGATGGTATCGCACTGCTTGGACAAGGCTGGACGTGAACAATTCTTATCTGAAATCGTTCGACTGCTGAAACCCGGTGGTTGGTATTTGATAAAAACATTCATGAAAGAGGGTGACAGTCATGCGAAGCGGCTGATTGAAAAAAGTCCTGGCACCGAACCTGATTCGTATATTCATCCGCGTCTGGGTGTTATGGAACATGTCTGGACTGAAGAGTCATTGCATGAATTTCTTGAACCTCATTTCGTAATACATAAAACAGTACGTTCCAGTGGTTATCAGCGTTGGAACAATCAACCCTACAAGCGCCGCTACATGGTAGTGTATGCCGAGAAAAAGTAGCTATGGAAAACAAAGAAGCTTTGCAAAAACTAGAAGCACTTTCACGGCTTAAGAAAGATTTCTATGCTTCTTTGGCTGAACTGGATCGTAATCGCCGCGAAGAATTAAAAGCGGTTTTTGAACACGCAAAAGAAGAGAAAATTGCTCAGATTCGCGAAATGATAGTAAAGAGCGCCTAATAAGGATATGCCAGACGAGAAGATGCAATTCAATATTCCCGAAAAGCTGAACAATCTTGAAAATCAGCTTCTTGATCGTGAAATCAGCTTGGAGGATTTTGATAAGGCGTTCGACGAATACAATAAAACACTGACGCATGATGAAAGCCAGTTTGAAAATTTTGGGATCCAGTCTGTCGAAAGCAATTTAAAGTCGATCGAAAACAATAACCCTGAATACCCAGAACAAGCTAATGCAATTCTTAATAATTACTCGACCCAAGCGCAAAATCTTTTGGCATCGTTTTTAAGCAAGGCTGCAAAAATAAGTACCATGGGCATGTTGGCAGGTGCTCCC
>CAYZZD010000123.1:0-1839 GCA_964482675.1 uncultured Candidatus Saccharibacteria bacterium | reverse complement strand
TAAATATACCATAATATACAACGAAACGCAAATCAAAATTATGATATTTAAAAAAATAAAACCCACAGTATTTAACTGTAGGTCTATGTATTTTAATCGAAATCTCCAAAGAACTGAGTGGTTCCAGGAATGATCGGTATGATTGACCGCCATTCATATCTGCGTCTTCCCAGCAAGATATTTGTACGTAACCTCGATTTGTGTGTCGAGATTAAGAACCGCATGAATAGCCGCACCAATCTTTTCTGCCATATCTGCTTTGGAGTGCTGAGCAACTAGATATGGCGCAGGTTTTTTGTTTCCACACCATCTTGTCTGAACGTCCAGGATAACTGTCGCTGATTCACCCTCAACTGCCCAACCGTTTTGTTCCATGATAATGTCGATCTGATCACGCAACTCTTCAGCTCTGGTTTTTTCAAATCCGACAATGAGTATATTTGCAATAGTATATCTAGTATCAATTTAAGAACTACTATTTTGTAAAATAACACTTAAAACATTTTATATCAAACTTTTAGTACTGCCGACGTTTGCAGTATAACCCAAGCAATTTGATTTAATGTCAGTTTTTGGTTAATGTTCGCTAAGAGTCGAACTAAATCGACACAGGCAAGCGCGCTGCCTTAAAGCGTAACTGAACCTATAAAGAAGAATAACCATGAAGCCAATCATTCCAATCCCAGGAGAAGACCTACTGGAACTCGGAAAACGCTGCAACGCAGTGTATGTGTGTCCTAAGGTCGGATCTGAACGTAAAGGGCCTTTGGTCGCCTATGCGGGAAAAGACGACCAAGGACGCAACCTCGTCGGAGACATCTACTTCAACTTCCGACGAATCGAAGTTCATCCAGGAGCAGTCATGGCATTTGCTGAAAGAGCCTATCACAAAATCTGTGATCTGGGTCTGTACGACTCGTTCGACACTGTCTGCGGAATTCCGCAGGGCGGTCGAACGTTTGGCCAGATGCTTGCGCTCGTCGCTGGCAAGCGGTTCGCTTATGCGGACAAAAAGCCAAAACCAACGGAAGCGGGCAAGAAACAGGAATACTCCTGGGACCTCTCGCAGTTTGATTTCGAGCAAGGTGAACGTGTCGCTATCGCGGAAGATGTTTACAACAACTTCCAGAACACCGACAACACGCTAGCTGAGATCGCTGTGACCGGAGCGAAGATCGTGCTCCTGGTCGGCGCACTCAATCGCTCTCCGGTTTACGACACGACCTACAAGAGACTGCCAATCATCGCTTCCATCCGTGAAGCGTATCCGGAATTTGAGCAGGGCGACCCTGCGGTTGCTGCCGACATCGCTGCCGGCAAGCTTGAACTGGAAGTGAAGAAAAACTGGTCGCGCCTCGTGGCAGCCATGCAACAGTAGCTTTCAACAAAAACAAAAGGAGAAAGTAGAATGAAAACACTGACACCGGCAGAACGCTTGATCGTTGCCGCCGATTGTCAAAGCCGAAAAACCCTACGATGCCGTCATGCGAACCATCGAGGAAATAGCTACGGCTACTACGTAAAGTCGTGGAAGGTCTTGATATCACTCGCACCTGTTGCTTTGGCAGCAGGTGCTTTTTCTTTATATTAAGAATAGAAAATGATAAAGTGTAAATATGAATCATTCAGGAAAGAGACTATTTATAACTGGTATTCCAACCTCTGGAAAATCATACTTAGCAAAAATATTAGCTGAAAAGGTTGGTGGTATTGCTGTGATTCTTGATGATTTTCGTGAAGAGCTTTCATCCGATGATCGGTATAAAAAATGGACAAACTTTTACCTTGATCAGGATGAAAAAACATATCTATCTATGACAAGTAGTGAAAAGCAATGGG
>CAYZZD010000122.1:0-1884 GCA_964482675.1 uncultured Candidatus Saccharibacteria bacterium | reverse complement strand
TCGACAGTTGCAATGTCTGTATATTTTCAGTACTGCAATGATGTCGTATATAAAACGACATAGTCGCACATACAACAAGCACGACCGCAACAATAAAGATAAGCACGAAGTATTTTCTCATATAATATAAGAAACCAAGAAGGCCTCTGTTGCCGACTAAGCGGTAATATGGCCCTATTTGCAATAAGCCCAATATGCGAGTATACTTGGCACTCATGATGATACCACAAACTGAGAATCAGAAGAGCATTGAAGCCAAGCCAGTCAAGAAAAGTGAGATCCGCGAGCTCTTATTGTTTATAGCAATCGCTATTGTTATTGTCGTACCAATTCGAGTTTTTATCGCTCAGCCCTTTATTGTTAAGGGCCATTCGATGTATCCGACCTTTAACGATCGTGACTATCTTATTGTAAACGAACTGTCATTGCACTTAGGTAACCCAAGCCGCGGTGAAGTTGTAATCTTTAAGCATCCCAATCCTCCCCATCAATACCTCATCAAGCGTGTCATCGCGCTTCCAGGCGAAACAATTAGCATCAAGCACGGTAAAGTTACCATTACAAACGCCGAAAATCCTAAGGGATACCTTCTTGATGAACCATACATACGCGAGCCGTTTGATACATCAATCACCGTCACCTTGGGCGAAAACGAATACTTTGTTATGGGCGACAATCGCAATCAAAGTTCAGATTCACGCGTTTGGGGAGTACTGCCACGTAAAAATATCATCGGCACACCGCTTATCCGATTATTCCCGCCTAAGACATTCGAACTCCATCCGGGTTCGCTTGCTGACTTCAAATAATTATCACCACTAATAGTTAATTTACTGCTTTTATGCCAGATACAAAAAAAACGCGCACCGAGGATCTATTTTCACCCAAGGGGATGCGCGACATCACCGGACTTGATTATTACCGCTTTCAGGGATTTTTCGAAAAGGCCCAAGAGATATCCGTATTTTACGGATTCGAACCTATCGAAACACCGACTCTTGAAAAAACCGAAGTATTTTCGACCGGCGTCGGCGAAGGAACCGATATTGTCGAAAAAGAAATGTACGAATTAAAAACCAAGGGTGGCGACACTTTGGTGTTACGACCTGAAGGGACTGCAGCGATCATGCGTGCGTATATCGAACAAGGCATGATGAACCGTCCGCAGCCAGTGTACCTTTATAGCTATGGCCCCTACTTCCGTCACGATAAGCCTCAGAAGGGTCGATATCGACAATTTTACCAATTCTCGGTAGAGATTCTAGGAAAATCAAAAAGCACCCTGGACGCCCTGGTTATCTATACTGGTTATAAGATCATCGAAGAAGCCGGAGTAAAAGACGTAACAATCAAGTTGAACTCGATCGGCGACAAAGAATCACGCGTCGAATACCTACGCGCATTGACCGCCTATTACCGCAAGCACATTAACCAATTACCTGCCATTGACCGCGAACGACTTAAGAAGAATCCGCTACGCATCCTTGATTCGAAAGAGGAAAAAACTCGAGAAATAAATGTCGAAGCTCCTCAGGCACTTAATTACCTGAACCCGGTCAGCAAGAAGCACTTCAAGGAAGTGATCGAGCATTTAGATGAACTCGGCGTTCCTTACACTATCGATCACACATTAGTGCGCGGGCTTGATTATTACACCCACACCGTATTCGAATACTTCACGACCGTCCCCAGTGAATTTGGCGATAGCACCGAATCATTGGCATTGGGCGGCGGCGGACGCTACGACTACTTAGCAAAACGCTTGGGCTCGAAAAAAGATATCCCTGCTGTTGGTATGGCTCTAGGCGTTGATCGCATCCTTGAGATCTCGCAGGCAGAACTTTCACCAAAAATTGCAAAAAAGCCAAAGGTCTGTTTTGTACA
>CAYZZD010000121.1:0-1895 GCA_964482675.1 uncultured Candidatus Saccharibacteria bacterium | reverse complement strand
CGGCATTGCGAAGCGTCTTGATGCGGTGTTTACTCGACCACTGGCGTTAGGGGTTCGGAAGGCGTTTGCAGCTCATGATGATATATTAAAGCGCCTTCTGGATATTGCGACACTCGAAAGATTGTCCATTATTACTCCCATTGCGCTTGATGTTCAGTCAGTAGTCGTCGAGGCACTACAGGGTGTGCTCTACCCGCATGCCCGCAGGTATAGTGCCTTGCGTGAATCCTCGCGTATTATTCATCGATCACATATAATGCATTTATGATAGACGGTATACATAAAAATTACGCGCCGCGACAAAATACGGTGGCGCAAAAACCAGAGGCACCTTTTGATTCCGAGCCACGTATGTACGTGAATAATTCCCATGTTGCATATTTGAAGTCCCGTCGTTGGTACACTTTGCTTGGAATCGTCATTGCAAGTGCAGTGATTGCGATAGTTATAGCAACGGTGACTGGTTTTGCTGCCGTTACGGTTTCGCCGCATATAATCCAGACTACGATCGCTGGCACAAAAAATTTAACCAAGGATGCACCTGCTGGGATAGCCGGATTTCATTTGGTAGTGTTGCCAGTTACTAAGACCGAAAAGGTGACTGATGTATCGATGCAGGAGGTGTCAACTAAGGCCACCGGTACTGTCGTGTTGTTTAATGAAAATAATACCGCGCAAACACTTAAAGAGCGTACTCGCCTTGAATCTGCTGACGGTAAACTTTATTTTATTTTGAAAGATCAGCCTTTTACCATCCCAGCGGGAAGCAAAGAGAAGCCGGGATCATTAGAAGTTACCGTCGAAGCTGCTGAAGCGGGGGAATCTTATAATCAAAATCCTACCGATTTTGTTATTCCGGGATGGCGAGAAGCAAAAAGCCCTAAATTTAAGACTCAATATGCTCGTTCAAAATCCGCATTAACGGGTGGTTCTACGGGTATGCGTCCAGTTGTATCAGCCGATGAGCAGACTTTGGTGCATGACAAGCTCGTCGAGCGAATCCGCATAGAGGGATCAGAACTAATCCGTCGTCATATTAATGATGATTACCTGTTGATTGATGGTAGTATCCAGTACTCATTTGGTGATATGAGCGTGCAAAAGCGCGAGGGGTCAGAATCAGTGTATGATGCAACCTTGTCAGGTGCGATTTACGCATACGTGGTCTCAAAGAATGAATTCGTGCACGATGCTGTAGTGTCGGCAAATATTGCAGTCCCTGATGCAACGGCAGTATATGCAATCTCTGATGCATCGACCGCTAAACTTGCGCTGCAAAGTCAGGCACAGACTGACCCTGCAGATACCCAAGTAATTCAGGTTGCTCAGTCCGGTGCGCTTTCGGCATATGCAGTTATAGATACTGCAGCATTGCAAAAAGAACTAATTGGAAAACGTTTTGCCGACCTAAGAGGGATATTTGCTACTAAACCCACAATCGAGGGGGCAATCATAAAGTTACGACCATTTTGGATGCCAAAGATGCCTAAAAATGCCGCTAAAATCCATGTTAAGACTACGGCTCATTGACAAATGGCTAAGCCTTTGCTAGGATGTCTCGCATTGCATGGATAAAGAGGAAAAAACAGTACAAGCGGTTGTTTTAGAAGCGCTTCCGAATACTATGTTTCGGGTGAAGCTTGAGGACGACACAGTATTGGTCGCCTATTTGTCCGGTAAAATGAAATTCAATCGTATCCGCGTTTTGATCGGGGATAAGGTTGAAGTGCTGCTTGACGAATACGGGGGCAAGGGGCGTATCACACGCCGTTTATAAGAAAGGTAGGGAACCAATCAATCATGAAGATCCGATCATCAATTAAAACAAAAGATTTGGCAGCCGGCGATAAGCTGGTTCGCCGTCATGGTCGTTTGTATCGCATTAATAAGACAAA
>CAYZZD010000120.1:0-1935 GCA_964482675.1 uncultured Candidatus Saccharibacteria bacterium | reverse complement strand
TGGAGGTTTTGATAAAATCCGAAGCAAGATAAACGAGGCAATTGCTACTGGTGTTGATACCACGGTGGATGATTCGGAATAATTGAAATTTACAAAAGGCCGTGCTATAGTGGCGTGGCTTTTTGTAAAAGGCAGCATGCGCGCGTAGCTCAGCTGGTAGAGCATTCGACTGATACTCGAAAGGTCCCTGGTTCGACCCCAGGCGCGCGCACCCCATAACTCTTAGTAATTTAAGTGGCATATGCTACAATTTCGTCTTATATGAGCCATGATTCCGGACACGTTGATAAAGATCTTGAATTTGTAAAGAAGTGGTTTCTAATACTTACGGTTTTTGATGGCACTATTGGTGCTTTATTGCTATTCCTTCCCAAGGGTATCGGCAGTATTTTCCTGTATGAAATTGAACCCCTTGCGGTTCAACTGCTGGGAGCGGCATACTTGGCACTTGGCATCCTGATGTTCATGGTTCGTAGCTTTAACCGTTCTGCATTTCGCCTAGTCCTTGATTATAAAATTCTAGTAGGAGTTTTTTCACTCATTGCCCTTATTGTGAATCTTCTGTTTAGTGAGGCTCGGTGGCCTCTCGTCATTGTAGTGCTTGCTGTGGTGGGCATTACTGCCGGATGCGTATTTTTACGTCGAAAAATTCCTCGCGAGGAAGCTGCTGACGCTCACGCTTCGGCCCATCACTAATAAATAATAGTATGCGACCCGATAAGAAAAAAAAGAAAGTAATTCCTTTGTATATTTATGGCAAAAACGCTGTAGATGAATTACTGAAGACCCATCCTGATGCAATAAAGCAGGCGTTTGTACATAATGGCAGCGAGGAGCAGTATAAAAAAATATTTCCTAAGGGAATGCGTCTTCAGCCTGTACATATTTCAACATTGGACAAGCATAGCAATAAAGGAGCTCATCAGGGGATAGTAGTCGAACTGCATAATTTTCCTTATCTGCAGTTTGATTTTGTTCTTTCTCGGTTGCGAAAAAATAAGACAAACACTATCGTTGCTTGTGATCATATTACTGACCCGCATAATGTTGGAGCAATAATCCGTAGCGCTGCGGCATTTGGGTGTGACGCTATCATTATCGAAGATGTTCATCAGTCACCGGTAAACTCTACGGTTATAAAAGTATCCGCGGGAACGGCCTTTCATATTCCTATAGCACGGGTAGCATCGTTAAAAGGCGCTTTGGCGACACTGCAGAAAAACCGATATGTTCTATACGGACTCGATATGCATGGCGAGGATATTACTGATCCTCATTTTACATTCGCTGAACGCAGTGTGTTTGTCCTTGGCTCTGAAGGCTTTGGTATGCGAAAAGAAATTGCGCAGATGGTAGATAAAACAATTGCTATTCCAATGAAAAGCGGTATTGAATCTTTAAATGTTTCAGCTACGGCCGCCTGTGTGTGCTACGAACGCCAACGTCAAATGAGAAAATCTTAACTACATCTTTGACGGCATCGCGCACTTTGCTACGGCGAAGCCAGATGCTTTTGAAAATGCATATAAAAACCTAGCACCTACGGATTATCTTTGCTATACTAACAACGATTATGCCTCCAACAACCAGGCAAAAAGTCCAGCGAATTAAATATGCTCCACCGCCACCTGAGCTGCCTGTTTTAGGCGCGGACGATCCAAAAGATGTTTCATTCATCGGTGAGACAAACTACGTTGCCGCACTTGAGGAAAAAAAATATGTATTCGGCATAAAACGCGTAGACCGCCGTCGCCATTTATATATCATCGGAAAATCAGGTGTCGGTAAATCAAAATTACAGGAACTATTAGTTCGCCAGGATGTTGCGTACGGACATGGAATTTGCGTGATCGACCCCCACGGAGAATTTATAGATGATATTTTAACATTTATTCCCAAAGAACGTGTCGAGGATGTCTGCATTATTGATCCCTC
>CAYZZD010000119.1:0-1951 GCA_964482675.1 uncultured Candidatus Saccharibacteria bacterium | reverse complement strand
ACATTTTTTAAGTCAAACAATCGCGCGATTTCTTCGGCAATATCATGCTGACCCGTGAGGTCTAAACGCAAATATGGAACAGCCAGCGTACGCATGTCGCCTTCTCCTGAAATGGTATATCCATATGTTGCCAAAACATTGACTAGTTCATCTTCGGAAATCTGGATACCCAAGTATTGATTTATCTTCGCGATCGAAAAAGTAACCGAACGATGTATTTCGGGATTGGGATAGACATCAATAACATCTTCGAACTGTGCCTCGGGGCACATTTCAAGAATCGTTGCCGAAAGTTCACGCATTGCGTATGCAGCATGGTCAGCCGATAAATCATTTTCAAATCTTTTTGCTGAATCTGACAACAATCCCAAGCGACGAGCTGTCTTACGAATACTGCTAGGTTCAAAATTTGCAACTTCAAGAATAATATCGGTGGTCTCATCTGTAACACTACTTGAGAGTCCGCCTTTTATACCTGCAATAGCCAGCGTGCTATCATTTGCATCCGCAATAACTGTGTCAGACGCCTTCAGTTTTGCAATAATTTGGTCGCGACCAAGCACCGCAAATTCTTCGCCATCTTTTGCGTTCGTTATAACAATACTGGTTCCAGATTTTTTAAGGTCAAACGCATGACAAGGATTCCCGGAATCAAGCATAACCAAATTTGTCGCATCGACTATATTGTTGATTGATCGCTGTCCAACTGACTCAAGATGCTTAACTACCCACTCGGGTGATGGACCAACTTTGATGTTTCGTACAATGCGACCCATATATCGTCGACAATTAGGGGTCTTAATTTCAATGGTAAGCCCGGTAGGTATTGATTCGGGAATTTTATACATCGCAGTTGGATCCTTGAACTTTAATCCCAACATACCAGAAAGTTCACGCGCAATACCCTGATGCGACAGCAAATCATGCGCTCGGTTCGGCAAAATATTTAAATCAAAAAGCGTGTCGCCATCGGGCATTTTTTCCATTAATTCAACTTCGCAAAGTTTGAACGTAAAAATATCCCAAAGCTTTTCTGCTGGGGGCAGTTCGCCATCGATATACCATTTTAGCCAGTTGTAGGATATTTTCATAATGCCTTGTTTGTATCAATTCCTAAGGAATTATTCAAGTACCGAATCATATCATTTGCAGCAGGAGGCGGATCCAATGAAAGGTCAATAACATTTTTGATGAACTCTTCCCTAACATCATTCAAATGCTGCGCAGTCTTGATCTGTATATCAACAGGCAAATCTTCCCAATCAAATACCATAGAGGGTGATGCTCGACTTTTATTGAATCTTTTTCTCTCTTCTTCGCTCATAACATCATATGCTGATATGAAGGCAAGATTCTCCTGATCAAACCCTCCTGCATGCGTATAGTGCAATTTGTATTCATGTAAATCAGGCATATCTTTGGCCTGATTGTTGGCCACTTCTAATTTGCGATTATCAAGCATAAAAAAACGCGCATAGAGGTTTAGATTATCATGATAACTGCGCATATACGGCGGCCGGGTCTGAATATTTCTTAGCAAACTTTCTTGCTGAATGCTTTTAACATCCGGTGAAGTGAGAAAATACGACAGCCGTGCAGTACGCCCATTTCCATCCTTAAATGGATGCACATAAGTAATAAAATTAAACATCGCAAGCGCGATTCTTCGTTCTCCATCTTCATTAACATGCTGGGTATTTAAAAAATTATGTATTTTTTCATAAAAGTAATGCGCTAATCTCTCCCGGGTTTCGACAGGCGGAAAAACTAAAAAAACTTCCTTTGTCATAGGATTATGTACAGACTCACCTGAATTTTCTAAGATAAAATTCCGATCAGGTAATGGCAACTCTTTGATGAGACCATTCATTCTTGATAAAGTATCGAACAGATCTTTTTCGCTTACATACTTAAGATAGGCAAATACATTATAGCTATTGGTCCAATCAAA
>CAYZZD010000118.1:0-1967 GCA_964482675.1 uncultured Candidatus Saccharibacteria bacterium | reverse complement strand
CAGGGCTATATTGATTTACCCGAAGACGCACAAGGACCCATCCAGCTCTATGCAACACCCGATTCTAAATATCTTTATGTAGTAAATCAGGGCCATTACTTCGGACAGCCTGTCGCACGGTCGGTTCATAGGATTGATATCGAAAAAAAGATGGTTGATAACACTATTGTAGTAGGAGACGCACCACACGGGATTGTGGTCGATAAGTCCGGAGATTTTGCGTATGTAACGAATTTGCTTAGTGACGACCTTTCAATTGTGGATACATCAACCAACAAGGAGGTCGCTCGTTTAAAGGTCGGCAAAATGCCAAATGGAATTAGTATATGGAATAAAACACTGGGAGGAACCCAGTAAAATATAGAATATTATGGATACAAAAACTTACACATTTCATGTTTCCGGCACTCACTGCCCGTCCTGCAAAATATTTATAGAGGACACCCTAAACGAGCAGATCGGGATCAGTCGTACTAATGTCGATTTGAAGCACGAAACCGTCTCAATCGACACCGCCCTCGACGAGAATCAGCACAAACTCGCGGAGATCTTAACTGAAAAGATTAAGCACAACGGCTATTCTCTTTCGATTGAGAAGCAAACCAAAGAGAAAAAAGATACCGGGGTGATTTGGCAGGCGTTGCCGATTGGCCTCGCATTTCTCGCCCTATTCTTTATTGTTCAAAAGTCAGGAATTCTAAACTTTGGACTAGGCGGAACGGTGACACCGGTAACCAGCTTCATCATCGGCCTCGTCGCCTCGGTATCGAGTTGTCTCGCTGTTGTCGGAGGCTTAGTGCTCTCGCTTTCAGCAACTATGTCTCAGGACAAGATAAGCGATGTAAAGCCGGTGATGCTTTTCCACGGAGGGCGATTAGTGAGTTTTGCGGTGCTCGGTGGGATGCTCGGTACCATTGGAAGCGCGATCGGCATAAGTTTTACCCTCACGGCGATACTTGGAATCCTTGCATCCGTCGTGATGATCGTGCTCGGGCTTAATCTCGTAGGTTTGTTTAAGAAAAACGTGATTGCTTTGCCATCTGGTGTATTTAGCTTTTTCCGTAAGGTAGAACACAAAACCATCGCTCCATTTCTTGTCGGTGTCGGGACTTTCTTCTTGCCTTGTGGCTTCACTCAGGCGATGCAGGTTGCGGCTCTATCAAGCGGTTCATTCTTGTCGGGCCTACTCATTATGACCGCATTCGCGCTCGGTACGCTTCCAATGCTCGCACTTCTATCTTTCGGCTCTGCTTCGATTGCTCAATCAAAATATGCTCCGCTCTTTTTCAAATCTGCGGGAGTGGTTGTTATCGGTCTTGGAATTTTTGCGCTTCTCGCTGGGCTTGCGGGGCTTGGTATTATCAACCCGTTATTTAATGTATAATTTTACTAGTTAATCTCTATGCAAAAGAACACAATCATTTCCATTATCATCAGCATCGTTATCATTGGTGGAACGCTGTATTTTGTGTCTGAAAAACCTACTTCTTCCGAAAATGGTGCTGTCTCGCAATCTCAAAATGTTGAAGTAAAAGACGGTGTGCAATATGTCACCGTGGATGCGAAGGGTGGGTACTCGCCGCGCCAATCGATTATACAACCGAACCTACCCACAAAACTTATTGTAAAGACAAACGGCACATACGATTGCTCTGCATCACTCGTTATCCGCTCGACAGGTTTTCAAAAAATATTACAACCATCTGGCGAAGAAGTGATTGACCTTGGCACTCCAAAATCTGGCGAAAAAATACAGGGTGTGTGCGGAATGGGAATGTACAATTTTCAAATTAAATCGAGTTAGTTTTCAAGGGAGCCACCTGCGTCAGCAGGTGGTTTTCTGTGCGCGCACTGGGTGGGTGGGGCAAGCACATAGAGATTTGTTTGTGCTTTAGCACAAACTTCTTTTTAGAGTTACCACCTACTCCAACGAAGCCACCGAGCGAACACGCACAATGCCGAAGCAG
>CAYZZD010000117.1:0-1999 GCA_964482675.1 uncultured Candidatus Saccharibacteria bacterium | reverse complement strand
CGAAGGATTTTTCATTGCCTTTGAAATCCCGCTCTTCTTCGTCGAAAGATTTACCATCACCAGCTGCAATGATGATTTTGTAATTGCCGTAGCCAAATACTTTATCTGTTTTTAGTAATTGCTCAAGCGCCTTGACCGAATCGACCCGGTTGCCGACATACCAAAATGTATGCTTTAGCTCATCACGAAGCTCTGGGGTTGAGAATGGATATTTTTGATTGGTTGTGAGGTTTTTTAAGAACTTTTTGACATCTTCTTCGTGGATGAATTTTTGATCTCGGGCTGAAAAAAGTTCGTTTAGGTCAAAGGCATAGTCACGAGTGTCATCATCGATTTCTACTCCATCGTTCACCTCATCAGTAACCATTTGCGATACACGGTAAGTATATAGTTTGAGGTCTGGCAAATCGGTATGGTCGCCAACTTCGTTCTCCTCTAGTTCGGCTTTTTTGATTTTTTGCTCATCGAGATATGTCCAGTTAAATATTGCATCGCTTGGAAATTTGTTGTTAGCGAGGGCTTTGAAGGGTGTACCTGATAGGTGTAATGTATTTTGGCGTGTAACATTGGTAAAGGCGGCATCAGTCGGGGCAGTATCGACACCTTCGTGGGCTTCATCAATTATTAGCAAGTCCCATTCGAGGTCAGCAACCCAGGCGAGCTTATCGTGGGAGCCACCAAAATATTTTGAGCCCTTGAGATCTTGGAGTGAAAGAAAGGTGATGAATGGTTTTTTGTCCTCTAGCTGGTTGTATTGATCGCGTGAAATTGATTTACGATCAGCGAGAGATGATGTCTCGGAAATGAAATAGTAGCCATCAACAAATAACTCAAAATCATCAAACCATGAATTGGCGATAGCTGGGCGGTTAGTGACTATCAAAACTTTTTTAGCATTTAGTCTCTTGGCAAGGTCATAACTAGCAAGGGTTTTACCAAAGCGAGGCTTGGCGTTCCAGAGAAATTCGCCTTTTTCGTGTGACTGAAAATATTCAAGAGCTTGATTGACTGCGCTTTCTTGCTCGGTGCGTAGAATATACGATAATTTGCCAGTGTCAGACTGTAGAGCCTTAAAGCCATGTTGCCTAAAGCTTCGAAGTAGTTCTTCAGATTTTTCTGGCGTACCATTAAAATAAAACCACTCTTTACCGAGATCTAGCCGTTTCTCAACGCCATTTTTTACCAAAAATTTATGAAATTCTTTGTCGATAAAGCTAGTCTTGTTATCGGCAAAAAATGCAGGTTGACTCCAGAGCTTTTCTGACTTCAACCTCTTGGCGGCGGTGTGTGTCTGTTCGTAAATACGCTTATCAACATCCCTTCGCTCAGTGTAACCAATCTTTTGCGAACCGTCATTATCTGGCTCCTCCGGCAAAATATATGAGTAAATCTGCGGATAAACCACCTTCACCGTCCGTATTCTCTTGCTCAAGTTTTGGCTATTTTCGTCATCATCCCCTAGCATAAGATATATTATACCCTAAAACAGATATAAAACTTTATGAAATACAGGTACAGTTTCTGCTTATTAGGGCAATTAGCTAAATGCCTATGATAAATTCAGGTAAGTTTTACGCCGGTTTTAGAAGCAATTTGCTCTATCCATCGCTCTAGCCCTGTCTATCTTGTGGTCTCTGGCTGCCATTTCGGTTTCATAATCATCAATCCTCTTGATGAATCCATCAATTGTATTTAGTAGTCTATTGTGGCCAGCTTCTAATTTGTCTAACCTCTCTTCAATATGATCAAAGCGAGCGTCTTGTTGATCAAAGCGAATATCTTGTTGGTCAAAGCGAGCGTCTTGTTGATCAAAGCGAGCATATACTTCATTTGCAAAATTACTCATAAGTGCTGTAAGATCCTCGAATTGTTTATCCATTCGCTTTTCTAGCTTTGTTATTTCACTCATACTAATTAGTATAACAAACCATGCAAAGATTAAGTTATTCTTCTATTTTTTGCCGCCAGATACCTTGTAATCAGCACCAATCCTCCAGAC
>CAYZZD010000116.1:0-2050 GCA_964482675.1 uncultured Candidatus Saccharibacteria bacterium | reverse complement strand
CATCAGTTGCACACGAGGATGAATCTGCAAGCATGGCAAACCGTGTTTCATTAGAAAGCAAATCGACAGTCAGTGTATCTTGGATCGAACGGATATCAGTAAGGCGTTTTTGGGTCATAAAGCCCGACAGCAAGAAAGCTAGGCCGAAGATCATAGCTGTTATAACAAACACAAAAAGATATTTTCCGTATGATGGTTTCATAATATTAGAATGCCTACTCAATAATTACTTTTGCCATTTGCGCTTGCGTGGCAAGAACAAGTGCCCGATAGTATACACGCTCCAAATCGGTGCAACAAGGCCGTACATAATAAGCCCGTAGACGATATCGAAGCTGAACAGTCGACGCATTTTAATCAATCGGCGACTGATGACTACAACAAACACCATGCTTAACGCCATAAGAAGCGTCATGAGCGTAAGGGTCTTGGTATCAATAATATACAAAGGAGAATGAATCGGGAAAAAGCTGCCGGTCGAAAACCCCGTATGCAACAATACCGTAATGCGCTCATATGAATGTGACACGAGCCGTACTGCCGTGGCGACAAATACGACCGCCAGTGCAAAAAATGAAAGTAAGGATAGGGGCATAACCAGGAGTCCAAGATCGCCGTATTTCTTATTAAGGATAAGATGACGATAGTCCCACAAATTTCGAATACCTCCGTAAAACCATCGCAAACGCTGCCGAAGCAAGCCCATAAAGCCCGATGGTCCATGCGTATATACTATAGCTTTCAGCGCATGAGCAATTTGCATTCCATGAGCCTGAATGCGAAGTCCGATTTCGCAATCTTCAGTATGATACGCCTCTTTGTATGGTCCTAAAGCGTCAAATACTTCCTTTTTCTTAAAAATAGAAAACGGTCCCGGTGCTACATACAAAGCACGTAGTTCATCGAACATTTTCTTCATGTAAATGGTACTTTCGTATTCGACTTTCTGCATGCGACGCATAACAGTGTCGGGTTTTGCTAAAAGCATAGACGGAATGACCGCAACCGCATCGGTAGTTGCAAATACGCGCATCACTTCAGTCAAAGCCTGTGCGTCAACATACGAATCCGAATCTAAACAACCCACAATAGGAGTAGTAACATACTCAAGTCCAAAATTAAGGGCTCGGTATTTCCCGCCCTCATTAGGTTTCTGAAATAGTCGTACCTGCGGGTGGTCTTTAAATTCTTGCAACACCTTCCAAGTATTATCAGTCGAACCGTCATCAATAACAAAAATCATCAACTTGTCTTTTGGATAGTCCATATCAAGAAGTGATTGAACTGTCTGCGCGGCATTTTCCTCTTCATTAAAACAGGGTACAAGTATGGTCGTACCCAACATTTCACTATCGGTCAGCATGTGTGGAGGCTTACCCTTTATCCGGCGAACAGATTCAGCATATTCGACATATGTGACAAAAAGGTAAATTTGAAAGTAAAGCCCAATAAATACTAGGGCGTACATGATAAATCCCATAAGTTGCCATAATATCATAAATAGGGCTATTTTTCAATGTTTTATGAAATAATGCCCATATTAAAACCCCCGCAGAAAGCAGGGGTTTTATGAAATAAAATCAAATTACATCTGCTTTTCACCCATTGAATGATCGCAGCACTTACCATCTTTACAGCATCCAGCCTTGCATTTACAAAATGAAACCGCAAGCTTGTACACAGCAGCAACGCTCACCAAGATGTAAACGATGCGCGCGACAACTGACATGCTTCCAAAGATTGCAGCAACAAGATCAAAGTTAAAGATACCGACCAAGCCCCAGTTTAGAGCGCCGATGATAATAAGGGCAAAAGCAATTTTGCCAAGAATGCCATATTTTCCGCAGTGACACATAAAGATATTTATAAATTATCTAATAACCAATAATACCCCTATTATACACCCACCAAGAAGATGCGGCGAGCAACAGAATCCTTGCCAATAGTGCAAATATATTTCACTATTTCACTTACCGAATGCGCAATAATTGCTTATATTAAGGGCTCAGAATTGACTTCGATTTTTGGAGTCGAAGCAGCATTTGCGGCC
>CAYZZD010000115.1:0-2088 GCA_964482675.1 uncultured Candidatus Saccharibacteria bacterium | reverse complement strand
AAGTATGAATCAAAAAAGGATCCGGCATTCCTGCAAGCATCTTAAAACTATCAACGCCGTTGTCTACCGCATCAAGTGATTGAATTACTTTTTCATCGATACGTTCTGCAACCGAGGCACTGCCACATATGTATTCACCGAACTGTTTCCATACAAGTCCTACAGAAGAATACGGAATACCATTTGGCCGCTCTCCTGCCCTGCCCACCTGGTGATGATCAAAACGATTACGCGCGGCGTCATATTCTCCGCCAACATCAAATACGTAGTCTCCCATCGCGATACTATTTGCATCCCGCGTCCGAGTCACTGTGTATGGTTCGTTCTGCATATCCAAATGCAGACCGATCACTGCACACGCAAAAACATCATCAGCGTGAAATTTTCCGTTGTGCGTGACTAGTGATTTCATAATTACAACAATGCATCAAGCACCCAAATAATGATATTCGTTACGATTGAACCAATAACCGCACCTAAAAATGTCGTAACATCAAACCCTGCAACAAGATATCCTACCAACCAAAATAATACGGCATTTAATACGATGCCAAAAATTCCCAACGTAACAATATTAATGGGTAAAGTTAAAATACCTAAAACTGGTTTTACTGCCAAATTAATGACCCATAAGATGATCGCAGCGATAAGTGCTGCAACCCAACCGCCCGGAACACTAATGCCAACAAATATATGTGGCAAGGCTAAAATTGCCGCCCCTAGCAGCAGCACTTTTAACAATGAACGAATAGCAAATGACAGCATAGATAATATAGTGTTTATTTATAATCTTCTTTATCGCTTAAAACACCTGCATAACCCCACCAAAGCGGATGTAGCATCCTTCCGGGGATTTGTTTGAAATACACCTGAAGGGATTTGTGTTTTATGCTGACAAAGAAAAAACGTATGCAGATCTTTCTAAGTTACGCAAAGAACGAGTCAACGACTGCTTTTACATCGTTTCCGTCGGCCTTTCCCTTAAGTTCACCCATAAGGGCACCTACCAATTTGCCGGCGCCACTTTTATCGATAACCCCAAGCGCCTCTTTTTTAGCCAGCGCAATCGGACGAATGTCGTCTTGACTCATCATCTGCGGAAGATATTTTTCGACTACCGCGAGTTCGGACTGCTCACTTTCTGCAAGGTCACTACGACCGCCTTCGGTAAACTGGTTAATAGCGTCTTTGCGTCGCTTTGCTTCACGGCGCAATACGGTTAGTACTTCATCATCAGAAAGTGGATCCTGGGGCGTGCGACCCAGGGTGACAGATTCATTCATGCATGCCGACTTCAATCCGCGAATTACGGTCAATCGAACTTCGTCTTTTGCTTTCATTGCCTCTTTTAGGTCACTGGTCAGTTGTTCCATCAATGTCATAACGATTAGGGTTTAGCTTAGTAATACCGTTCGAGTATAGCTTATTTCAACTAAAATTCAAACCGTATCAAAAAGCTAAAAAAGGGTTGCTTTTTTCTTAAGGCACGTCTCTATGGTATGCAGCCAATCACCCTCAGTTGCTGGATTTTGCTTTTTTTGCTCATACAGCCACTCAAGATAGCCGGGATCCTTTTTGGCGACATCGGCAACCTTTTCACCCTTATACTTTCCAAAACTAAAGACTTTGATTAATCGAGGACGTTTCGAAATTTCAATCATTTCTAAAATCAGCTCGTCACCGGTTTTTCCTGTAGCTTTTTCAAGATCTGTTTTCATTTTATGATATAGCTGTTCACATACGATCACATCCGCACGTGCATCATGAGGAAAGACTCCATCAGGCAGCTTGATATCAAGATTCCAAAAATAACGTAGGTACTGCAGTCGCACCGAAGGAATATTTCCGTCGCCATCAACCGCCTGAGCAAGCTTCATAGTATCGATATAGGATGCTACAGGAATATCATCATTGGCAAGCATCATAATATCAAAAGCAGCATTATGTGCGACCAAAATATTTTTTTCATCAGCAAAAAGCGCTTTAGTTTTTTCCCAGAGCTCGCTTTGGTAAAATGCCGGCTTGTCAGCGACCATATCAGGCGTGATATGGGTTACTTCCATTGACTCGATACTGATAGGTACTGGT
>CAYZZD010000114.1:1413-2108 GCA_964482675.1 uncultured Candidatus Saccharibacteria bacterium | reverse complement strand
TTCACTTTATTAAATTTGTAAATTTATTATATGGCACGCAAATGTTTTATTTCCTTTAAGACTGAAGATATTGCATATAAACATGCAATACAGGAGATGGGAATTGATATGGTCGATAAATCTTTAGACCTACCTATTGACTCTGAAGATGAGGATTACATCATGAGAAAAATCAGAGAGGATTATCTTGCTGATTCTACAGTAACTATTCATCTTATTGGTGCAAATAGTGCAGAAAATCTAGGACAATACGAACAGAGATTCATCAAAAGAGAGTTACAAGCCTCTTTATATAATGGAGAAAATAACTCTCGCAATGGAATTTTAGGTGTCGCACTTCCACACGTTGCACCTCATATCTATGCCGGGTCGATTGCCTGCTATACCTGCAATGGAACACACAATTGTGTAAAGATTGATGATAATACGGCTATTAGAGAATTCAGCTATAATTATTACATACCACATGGAAAATGTGCTCATACGGAAGATGATAGATATTGTGTATTAGTCACGTGGGAACAATTTATCCAAAACCCAACAGGCTGCATTGAACAAGCATTTATGAAAAGAGAACATCCCATTGCAAACAAGATACGTGTTCGACCTTAATCATGGATTTATGAAAGATACAAACCACCAAGCAGAGCCTTTAACTGATTGCCAGAGATTAGAAACCCAAATTGAATGGTATG
>CAYZZD010000114.1:0-1403 GCA_964482675.1 uncultured Candidatus Saccharibacteria bacterium | reverse complement strand
CAGAAAATCAAAAGCTGCCCAACGCAATTATAAAGGAGTAAAACTAGTTGAGATTCTTTGTTCAGCAACAATCCCCTTCATAGCTGGCTTAAGTGTTACAATAACGGCAATTTTGGGTGTCATTATTACAGTATTAGAAGGATTGCAGCAACTAAACCAATGGTCTCAAAACTGGATTACATATCGCTCAACCTGTGAAGCGCTGCGACACGAAAAATATTCATACCTAGGTAAATCAGGAGTATACGATGGGATTGAAGAGATTGAAGCAAAAAAAATCCTCTCTCAGAGAGTTGAATCTCTAGTGTCCACTGAACATGCAAAGTGGATATCTAGACAGGAATACGCGACAAAAAAATCTATTAACGATTAAATTGGAGAAAAAGAAAAAAGTGTACGTTTCCACGCTGCGCTCTCATGCACTCCACTTCGCTCCGTGTCATTCGGGTCGGACAACAGTGTATATCTGGCTCGCTCCTGCCGTCGCTCGACTCATATTGCTCCCTGCGGTCGCAACATCAGATATACGCAAACGTTATCAGAAACATATATTTTTCTTTTTAAAAATTCTCCTAAATAATTTTTTATATGATTGGTGAAGGTAGATATGTGCCACCCGAAGCACAAAGAGAACAATTTAAACCCCAGGAACTTACATCAGAACAAGATCTTACTCAATTTTGGTTGACTTTTCGTCGCAATAATGGTTTGACAGATGAAGATGAAGCCCGTGAAAAACGCATGGCAAATTTTCAAGCGAAACAAACTTTACGCGAGTTGGAACGCAATGGGTCCACTCATTTTTTTGGTGTAAAGTCTGGAGAAGAAATGGTAGCAACAGGTAAGCTTGAAGTTCGTATCAAAAAAGATGGTAAACATGGTTACTTGGCTTTTCTTGCTGTCGATGAGAGCGAGCGAGGCAAAGGTTTGGCGAAGCAACTTACCGATGCGCGTACGGATTTGGCTCGACGTGAAGGTTGTACTTATATCGATACTGATGTCTTTACCGAAAATCCTATTGCTTTGGTAACAAAATTAAATGATGGGTACGGTGTCACTGATGTAGAATTTTATGGAGATAATAAGGAAAGTGGCAAATTTATTTTGTCTAAAAAAATAGATAGCGAAGCAGAATATGATAAGAAAGAGGGACCGCTTCGAGAACTGCAGGAATTTGAGCTTTCAGATTTGTCTGCCATTAAAAATGTGCTTGAGCAAGGATGGGTAGGTATTGATGCAAAAAATATTGGTGATGAAAAAGATAAAGATCCAAAACAATGGAAATTAATTTTGGAAAAGGAGTGAAGTTTCTATGCCAAATTCAAAAATAAAACTCATAATCTTCGACTGGGATGATGTATTTACTCGTGGTTCAACAGAGGGATATTTTAAATGTTATCATC
>CAYZZD010000113.1:0-2115 GCA_964482675.1 uncultured Candidatus Saccharibacteria bacterium | reverse complement strand
GTAATTGGTCGTTAGGTGACTATTTTAAGCATGAGCAAATTCCATGGATGTGGGAATTTCTGACGAAAGAGCTTGGTATTGATCCAGCGCGACTATATTTTACGTGTTTTAAGGGGCACGAGGGTTTTTCAATACCGCGTGATACCGAATCTGCAGAGCTTTGGCAAAAGATGTTCATGGGCGTGGGCATCACTGCTGGTATTTCTGAGACTCCCGAATTAGGGATGCACTCTGGAGAGCGCATATTTTATTATGATGAAAAGAAGAACTGGTGGAGCCGGGCTGGAGTAACTGCGAATATGCCCACCGGTGAACCTGGCGGACCCGACACAGAGATGTTTTTTGATTTTGATCCTACTGAGTCGGCGAACATACATGCGCAAAGTGCATGGAAAAATGCACCGTGCCATCCCAATTGTGATTGTGGACGCTTTGTCGAAATAGGAAATAATGTATTCATGGAATACGTGCGCACGGATTCCGGATTCGAAAAATTAGCGCAACGAAATGTGGACTTCGGGGGAGGCTTCGAGCGAATTCTTGCGGCGGTAAATCAGAATGCGGATATTTTCATGACGGATATTTTTGAAACACCGCGAAGGGAAATCGAGGCATTATCGGGGAAAATCTATGGAAGTGACATCAAAGAAACGTATGCCATGCGGGTCATTTTAGACCATTTACGGGGGGCGGTATTTTTAATGGCGGATGGTGCATATCCATCGAATAAAGATCAGGGGTATTTTACCAGACGGCTATTGCGCCGTGCGATCCGCTTCGCACAAGATTTGGGAGTGGGTCAAAATTTCACAGAGAATATTGTTGAATCCTATATCGAGACTTATCGGGATCAATATCCGCATATTGCAGAGGCACGTGCAAAAATTATTACAGAAGTTAAGACCGAAGAAGAGAAATTCCGTAAAACCCTTGATCAAGGACTTCGTGAATTTGAAAAGGGTGTTGACCCGTTTATTCTTGCTACGACATATGGTTTTCCGATCGAACTAACGGAAGAGTTGGCGCAAGAAAAAGGGATCACTATTGATCGATTTGCATTTGATGCGCAGATGAAAGAACATCAGGATAAATCCCGTGCTGGTGCCGAGCAGAAATTCAAAGGAGGCCTTGCTAACACGAACGAAAAAACTGTGCGACTGCATACAGCGCACCATTTGCTGCTGGCTGCGTTGCAAGAAGTGTTAGGTAAAGAAGTAAAACAACGAGGAAGTAATATTACTGACGAACGCTTGCGCATCGACTTTAATTTTGACCGAAAAGTTGCTCCTGATGAACTGCAAAAAGTAGAATCACTGGTGAATGGGTGGATCAACGAGAAATTACCTGTTGTACGTCGTGAAATGCCATTAGCTGAAGCCGAAAAGCTTGGAGCCGAGATGGAATTCGGTGCTAAATATCCCGAAATAGTGTCAGTCTACACCATTCAAAACAGTAATGATGAATATGTCTCGAAGGAATTTTGTGGTGGCCCCCATGTTGCAAATACCTCTGAACTAGGAAAATTTAAAATACAAAAAGAAGAGGCAAGCTCTGCTGGAATTCGCCGTATTAAGGCAGTGTTGGAATAATTTTTTGTTGTACTGCAATTTTTTTGATGTATAATAAACGGACGTTATGATCAACGCCCGATTCACCAGTGACTTTGTCATTTTCTTGGACGTCAATTCGTTCGAAATTTACGCGCATAATGCGCACGGTAAACCGTATATCGTGGCAATGCACAGTGATTATGAAAATAAAATCAATGCACGACATTATCATCGCCACATAGTGCAGTCTTTCAAGCGGGCAACAGTGTATATCAAACGCGCGTGGACTTCTCAGCTACCTCCAACGGTTACCTGTGTGCTGGCAGATGCTTTTACTCATACTGTTTTTCATCAAGTAACTCATTCGTTTGATAATGAAAAGCGTTTCGATGGTAAAAACTTTGAGCGCGCCCTGTTTTCAGATGTGCGAAAGCGTGCGTGGAATGAATTAGAACGTCATACGCCAATCGATACTACTGATCACGGATTTATGGACGTTGCAGTGTACAATCTTGAGGTAAATGGATATCCGGTTCAACTACCGATTACTCAAGGCTTTCGAGCA
>CAYZZD010000112.1:0-2129 GCA_964482675.1 uncultured Candidatus Saccharibacteria bacterium | reverse complement strand
ATCTAGTACAAAAAGGGAGTTGGAAAACACCATGGTTTGCAAAGTTACTCCCACCGTTTTTGGCGCACAAGTTTCGGGGCGGAGATTCTCGTTATACAATTTCAGAGGTCGGTATTTCTGAACGGCTGCACACACTTGCCGAGCATGCGCGATTGTATCAAGAACTGTTAGGGGAGGTTAAAAGCTTTTCTGTGATGAAAAAACATTTTAAGGCGTATTGCACTGGATTTAAAGGTGCTAAGGAATTGCGCATAGAACTAATGGAAAAAGCCGATGATGCAGCGACGGTGTATGCGGTTGTTGATCGCTTTATACGATCTTCAGAAAACTAAATGCCCACACGTACAGGTGCAGGCATTAGGGTTTTCGTTTTTTTCTTTTTAGATAATCTTTGCAGTATTCATGAAACTGCATGCAGCCTCGAATATGATTTTGGGGCGTCGCGTTTAACGAGGACGATAGGGACTTGGCGGGTTTGCCCTCGACGGTTTTTTTCTTTCTCATACTTGCAGTTTGCTTCAACTATATCAGTCAGACTGTAGGCTGTACATACATCGGACGGTAGTTTAGAGGCTTATTGTCTTTATACTATTTCCGTGGTATGGTTTTTCAAACTGAGCGCCATGCGAAAAAATAAATATTTGTCCAGAGAACTTCATTTGGTATTTAAGAGAGGAGGCATTATGACGGTATGTTTGGCGAAACTGGTGAAAACAAAAAAGACATCTTTAGTGGCAGTAATAGCGAAAAATTATTATGAAGATTTAAATTTTACGCCTATTATTTATCAACAAGAGATATCACCATTTGCTGAAATTTTACGCCAACTTAGCGAAGTAACTAATCCAAAACTTACAGCATTAAAAATTGAAATTCAGACATGTATCGCAAGTATCTGTGAGTACTTGAATTCAATAGACGTTATTAATGCTCCAACGTATCTGCCGCTGCTGAAAACCCAACCCCTAGAAATGGCGCGCAGAAAGAAAATAACTAAGATCTACCAACAACAACTGATCCAAGAGATCAGAAAACTCAAAGGCATTGCGATGCATCGCAACATGATATAAAAAACCCCTGCTGCAAGGCAGGGTTTTTAATTTATCATTATGCTTAAATCTGCTATACTGACGCCATGGCGAAAAATATATCCGAGCCTAATCAGGCTTTATATCGCAAATATCGACCTCAGACGTTCTCTGATATTGTTGGACAAGATCATATTGTCACGGTGTTGACTGGCGAGATCGAACATAATACCACCGCGCATGCATATTTATTTACCGGTGGGCGCGGTACCGGGAAGACATCTATTGCGCGTATTTTCGCCAAGGCTCTGGGTGTAGAATCAATCGATATCCATGAGATAGATGCTGCAAGTTATCGCGGTATTGACGATATTAAAGACATCCGTGAACATATGATGGCACTGCCGGTTATGTCTAATCGCGCGGTGTATATCATCGACGAGGTGCATATGCTTTCAAAAGATGCCTTCGGTGCGCTGCTTAAAGTTATCGAAGAACCTCCGCGACACATAGTAATGATTTTAGCAACGACCGAATTCGATAAAGTTCCCGAGACCATTCAGTCACGCTGCCAAGTATTTCATTTTAAAAAGCCAACACGTACCGACCTTATTGCATCATGCGAACATATTTTAAAGAGCGAGAAGCGGGAAATACCCAAAGAAGGTATAGAATTGATTGTTGCAATCGGTGATGGGTCATATCGGGATATGCAAAGTACCCTCGAGAAAGTAATAAGTTCGGTTGCGGATAAAAAGATCAGCCTTGAGCATGTATCGCATGTACTGGGCGCACCCTCGCATATCATAGTGATGAATTTTCTGCGTGCTTTAAATACTCATGATACTGCGGGCATGCTTGCTATTATTCGTGAATTATCAGCGAAACATGTTGCAGTGAACACATTTTTGAAAATCCTTTTATTGTATGTGCGAGGTATCATATTTTCTCGATTTGATCACAAATTATATGAAGCCGAGTATTCATTTTTGGATGCTGCGTTTGTTGACGATATGAGAAAAGAAGGAAGCGGGATTACCAGCGCTACCCTGGCTAAATTGATTGAAACAATACAAATGGCAGATCAGTTATTTGATCCTG
>CAYZZD010000111.1:0-2175 GCA_964482675.1 uncultured Candidatus Saccharibacteria bacterium | reverse complement strand
CAAGCTCAACTGTCATATTTATCAACCAGATTCGTATGAAAATTGGTGTTGTATTTGGTAACCCAGAAACAACAACCGGTGGAAATGCACTGAAGTTCTATGCATCACAACGACTAGAGGTTCGTCGCAAAGAAAAGCTCGAAAGCGGATCAGGAGTTGACAAAAAGGCAACAGGAAACCGAACAATAGTGAAGGTAGTCAAAAATAAAATAGCTCCTCCATTCAAAGAGGTTGAGATGGATATTATGTTCAATGAAGGTATATCAAAAGTTGGGGAAATCGTGGACATGGGAGCAGAAAAAGAAATCATTAAAAAATCAGGAGCATTCTACTCGTATGGCGAGACTCGTCTGGGACAAGGACGTGAAAATTCAAAGGATTTTCTTCGTAATAATCCAGTGATTGCCGATGAGATCGAAGCAAAGATTCGTGAATCTCTCACAAAATAATCTATCATTTATAAAAACACTCAGTAAATTCCTGAGTGTTTTTATATTTCTCAATGAAAGAGCTTCATTGAATTTCAACTGCTTCATAAAAATATTGTTACAAATATTGACAATATTTTATATTTAAATTTAATACTCACTGTCAATAACTTACATGAGGACAATGTTATGACAATTACAGACATAGTTGATTATCTAATAACACTTCCCAAACGTTTACGCATTCGCAAGGAATGTGCTGAACTTGTAAAGAAGTGCGAGCAAAAACATGCTCATATTGAAGATGAGCGCGAACGCGCAAAGTGGGTGCTCGAAAACTTCAAACGTCATTGTTATGAAGAGATCTGGCGCAGGCACTCAAATGATTGTCTAACAATCTTTGAAGAGGAGCGTTCGCGAACAATCAACCAACTTGCGAAGGTTATTTTTTCAGAAAAATAACCTTTATATTCGCACTCGCCCCATATGGGGCTTTTTATTTCTTAATTTTTCAACTTTCACTATACTCTCAAAGCTCTCTCGACAACTACACGCGTTCGCAAGAATGAGGAAAGTCTGGACATCACCCGAGAGCATGGCAGTTAACGGCTGCGGGATAGAGGCATATTTAAATCTCTATTTACGGATAGTGCCACAGAGACAATACTATTTCATTTCGATGAAAGAAAGGTGAAAAGTCCTACTCAGTAGGATCTCATACTCTGTATGAGGTGGTAAACCCCATGTGATGCAAAGGGAATGGTACTGCTTGAGAGATATGTTCGGGCACTCGAGAGTGTGTATACCCTGCTTGAGGTGTTGCGCGAGTGGCATCCTAGAGAGATGTGTAGAGACATACAGAATCCGGCTTATTATCGAGAGAGCTTTAATACTAAAATCATCAGAAAACATGAATATTGTTCTTGTTGGTATTCAAGGAAGTGGTAAAGGCACACAGGCACGACTCCTTTGTGAACATTACCCAAACTATGTATTTTTTGAAATGGGACAAAAACTGAGAAATTTTGCAAAAACAGGTCACCCTATGGCAGCAAAACTTGAAGAAGATATGAAGGCGGGGAGGCTTATTGATGATGAAATTATTGGGGCAATGCTGAAGCACTACAAAGATGAGCATACATGATGACATATACTCTTCGATGGTATACCAAGAACCTTTGGTCAAAAAGCATTGTTTGACCAAATATTCCCTGAGTACTTGGTCGTATTTCTCGATCTCAAGCAAGATATAGCCATAGATAGACTGTCAAATCGTCGCATCGATCCAGAGAATGGTATGAGTTTTGCAAAGGATTTTGAATGAGATTATTCACCCTTTACAGGAAATCGACTCATCAAAAGAGAAGACGATACGCCTGATGCTGCGAAAATTCGTATTGAAGGATTCTATGAAAACACTCTTCCTCTCCTTGCAGAATGGGCAAGTGAAGGGAAAAGAGTTTACCGTATTGATGCAAGTGGTACACCAAATGAGGTATTTTCACATATCCAAGTTATTCTGAGTGCATATTTATATCAGAACAGTCATACATAAATTTGCCAAAAACGGATTTTTCAATAAAATCCTGCAGTTATTTGTATTTTTCACAATTTTCTTATGCTCGCAATCGTTGAAATTGGAGGCAAGCAATATACCGTAAAAGTTGGAGACAAGATCGTTGTAGACCGACAACAAGCTGACATTGATGGTAACATGAACGTCCAAGCGCTTCTCACAACTGGTGAA
>CAYZZD010000110.1:0-2194 GCA_964482675.1 uncultured Candidatus Saccharibacteria bacterium | reverse complement strand
CGATTTAAGGCAAGCGAGGCATCCACTTTGGCGTTGGTTATGTTTACTGGGCCACGTACGTTGGTTATCGGATCAATAATTGTGCTCAGTCATCTACATCTCGTTGGTTCCTATGGTGTCATGTCTATGGTATTACTTGTCATATCAGGTGCGATTCAGACAGCTGGTGTTTGGTGTTACCTTGAAGCGTTAACCAAGAATGAGACATCAAATGTAGTTGCGTGGTTTTTGTTGATGCCGATTTTTGCTTACATCTTGAGTTTCTTTATGCTAGGCGAAGCGCTGACCATTCTTCAACTTCTCGGGATCGTTGTTATTATTGTTGGAGCGCTTATTTTTTCGCTTGAGTATCATGCTGAGACAAATAGACACCATATACCGCGTAGTATGATTGTGCTCATGGTTACCGCAAGCCTTTTTTTGGTCATTGGCGATATTTTGATGAAGAAAGGTTCGCCCGATTCAAATCTTTTTTGGCCGGCTTTGGGTGTTACACATATCGGATCCGGTTTTTTTGCAATGCTGTTTTTTATAATACCAAAGTACCGAAACCAGTTTATGCGCATGATTAGTGGAACAGGGAAGGCTTTGTTTGCGATCAACTTATCAAGCGAACTTGCGACCATCGCAGGGAGTGCCATGAAGCTTTTTGCAGTTCTAATTGCACCAGTCGCCCTCGTGACCAGCTTGGAAGGATATCAGCCGCTCATTGTCTACATTATGACCATCCCCATGGCATACTTAGCACCTAAATATTTTACTATTGAAAAGGGAAGGCGACATATTGCCCTTAAAGTTATCGGCGCGGCGCTGCTCATTATAGGAACTTACTTGCTTTTGTAAGAGTGATGCTGTGGTATAATATTACCATGCAAGCCACAACGTCATCAGGACCATCTTTTATCGCAATCACGGGCGTATTATTGATACTGGCGTGTGTAGGAGCTTTAGTGCGATTTGGTGTCTATAAAAAATTTATGGTAATAGTGCCGCAACCGTGCTCGTTTACAGGTCCATGCGAGGTAATGGATTGTGATGATATGCATGCGCAGCTTACCGGATGTATCGAAGGCGAAAAATCACTCATCCATAACGTCTCAATCTCGGGTGCTCATTTTGTTGCCTGTGTCGAGCATGGCGCCTGTAGCACTTTATTAGATAAATAAGTATGAGTATTGATTCACTTTCTGATTTCGATGCGATGGTTTATACACCAGTTGCTGATGCTGTGCGCGAAGTCCGATTACGGTACCAAGATGTTGACCTTAAAAAGAAAGTAATAGATTACATCGGGTTTGATACGATGGCCAAGATTCCGTATATATTACATGAACCGGTGGGTATATCATTTCGCCATGTGGCGACACCTAATTTTGAAAATGAACGATTTATCTCATTCACACAACATGCGTCGATGCGGCCGGTATTCTTTGAGTATTTTGATGATAAATTTACCAGTAATAATCCTGCAAAGCACATGCTTGGCAAATGTCATGTGTACTGTGGCACTGGTAAGCATGGTGGAGAAAAAATAAACCACCATACGATCATTGACTTCAATGCTTCAAATGGGAAATTAATTCGTGATGTGCATACCATTGACGGTAAGTCGCTTATTGATTTTCATCATCAGCTGTTTTTGCGATTATATCCCGAATTCGCTCCATCGCTTTTTGATGCAAGTGCCGTATTTGCTGATTGGGGAGATACCGCTGCCTTGTATTATAAAAAATTTTTGGCACTTTTTATTTGCTTTGGCGTACTGGTCGAGACGTTTACTCCTGACGATGCAATTGAGCGGCCATTTATTGAAAATGTATTTTTACCAGCATTCTTGGAAGTGCAAAAGGAATTTGGGTTGAAGCCATTGATCGTCCGCCTGCTTCCCGATGCCGAAGCTGCGGATACGTTTTGGTACTACTATCCGGAAGGAAACTTTTTAGTACCCAATAAGGTATAATATGTTTATGCAAACGCTTTTGAACACGTGTACTGCTACGACTGCCGCCTACCACACGATTGCGTACTATACGCATTTGGTTCCTTTGGCGCTTACGGTGCTTATTATTTTAATTGCGCTTATGAAGGGCAACACCCTGCGCAGCCGTGCTTTTTCTTGGTTCGGATTTTTGTTTTCCTTATGGTTGTTAGGCGATTTACTGCTATGGGTATTACCTGATTATACTACCGTGTA
>CAYZZD010000109.1:0-2325 GCA_964482675.1 uncultured Candidatus Saccharibacteria bacterium | reverse complement strand
CCCGTAAAGGTTTTACATCAGCAATACAAATTTTTTGACACGAACCACCACAATCCACCCCTCGTTCATCGCCATTATGGCGATTATCTGTACACGTTGGAGTACTCACCTGATGAATATACCGAACGATTCGAATGCCGGCATATATGAAAATAATCAGCGCAATAACTGCGAGAATGGCCAATTGATGGCGCGAAGACCAGGTCATGTAACCATACTAGCAAAGGATGCAAAAAAAGAAAGCGCCAGTGGGCGCTTTCTTAAATTTATACTGCTTCCTCGGGTGTCGGCACACTTTCCGATCCAGAGTCGGTTGGAACATCACCGCTCGGTGTTTCAGGTTCCGGATCGGTCGTAGTATTGATTGTACCATCACCATTATCTATTGACGTATCAGTGCCCTCGTCGGAAGGGGCGTCACCAGTCTGGTCTCCACCAGAAGAAGTATCACCTCCAGAATTATCGGTAGCAAAAGTACCATTCTGTGACAGTAATTCAACCAACTGGTCCTTAGTAATACAGACATCATCAAGGCACAACTCATGAGTCTGCACTTTTTTAGCGAATAACACCTCAAGACTATTTTCTGCACTACCCAAAAAGGCACGTAAGTTATCAGCGAATGTGCCAGTAATAGTAGTTACTTCGTCCATAAATACTTTCAGTGTTGCGTCTAGTTCTTGGAATGCCTTAATAAGAGGCGTAATAAGACCTCCGTAATTCATCGCCAATGTGCCATCCTTTTGATGTTTTACCAACTTAGGGAAAATCTGCTCAACTTCTTGTGCAATAAAACCTGACGAAGCATCAACCGAATCTTCTTCATTTTTCAGACGGTACGTTACAGGTCGGAGTTCGCGAACAGCCTCGATGGTACTACCCAAATCCTCGATGTCTTTTTTAAGATTGCGATCTGACGGGCAACTGAAACCAGTCACATCACTTACATCAAGCGTACACGTACCATCTGCTGTCGTAAACGCAGCAATAGTGCCTGACGTTGTTACATCTTCAACATCGAGACGGAAATCGGGGGTTGAGTCGCCAATACCTAGATTTCCCAATACATCCAAAACCATTTTTGTGGAATAACTTTGCAACGTAGTACCAGTCAAACCAGCATCTGATGTGGCAAATTCGATCTGCCCGCCTACTGCATTACCCGTAGCCTTGCCACCGGCAAACACAATATCACCACCCGTAATATCACTACCGACACCATTTGTACCGCGCAACGTGTAAGAACCAGGAGTGCCGCTGCGATCCCCACGTCCGAAAACAACATCATTCATCGGCGTTCCGTCTGAGCCTGACACAAACTGGTTATCGCTATATAAAACTACATCCTTACCAACACCCGTAGAGTTGGAAATGGTTCCACCGCTTACATTCGTCGTAAAGCCAACCAGAGTATTATTAACACCGGTATTATTGCCAAGTCCAGAATTGTTACCAATGAAGATGTTTCCTCCACCAGAGGTATTATTATTGCCCGAATAATGACCTAAGAATAGATTATTGCCAGCATTCGATACAATACCGGCATTATTACCAATCATAATACTTCCGGATGCAGTGGAATTGACGTTTCCAGCATAAGATCCGAAATACAAGTTATCGTTACCCGTTGTGTTACCCGAACCTGCGTTTGAGCCAAATGACGTGACGCCATGCCCTGTCGTATTCGCACGACCTGAACGGTACCCAATGAATGTATTATTGTATCCTTCGGTAGTATGCTCGCCAGCCGCTACGCCAATAAAAAGGTTTTCGAATCCCGTAGTAAACGAGCTACCCGAGTTTTCAATAGGTACCCACATGTTACTGGTGTCCACATCAAAAGTGAATCCAGTATCAGGTGTTACCCATGACAAAATTCCTGAGCCATCGGTGCTTAAAAAATCGCCACCTGTCCCATCGGTTGAAGGGAATTTGTAATCGATTCCATTGATTTCCATATTACTTCCACCCACTAAAAGGTCCCCGTTTATCTGAAGCAACGCACCTGAAGATGTTGTTTCAAAGTTACTATAGCCAATTCCGACTTTTCCACCAGTAAGGACAGTAAATGCATCTGAGCGGGAGCCGGCGGATGCGCCATTACCGATGACAAAAAGACGATCAGTTGGATCAGGAAGGCCGGCTCCGATTGGCGTATACACAGTGTTATACGTACCAATAGCAAACTCACTGAAGCCTTTTGCTAAAGTTCCTACACCTGCAGCAAAAGTATTTGTTCCTGATGCAACAGTTTGTCGGTTTATTGCAAAACTTCGCCATCCACTTGCAGTCGTTTCTGAACCCAGCGACACAGACTCATTTCCT
>CAYZZD010000108.1:0-2380 GCA_964482675.1 uncultured Candidatus Saccharibacteria bacterium | reverse complement strand
AGTATTACCTTAAAGCTGTTCAGTAATGATTCCGAGATCGAACGAAAAGTCATGCGTCCAAAAGAAATACTGCGGCGACAAATCCGGTTTTGGGAAGGTAAAGAAGTCGAATCAACGCAATGGATCGTTGGTAATTATGTTATCTATATCGTTACCCGACAAAAACCTTGGTATGCCATTTGTATCGAAAATCCACTGATCGCAAAAACAAACCGCGATTTATTTAAGAAATTATGGAAAGAGAGATAATTTTCTGTAATAAAAAATGGGGCTTACAGGCCCCTTGGTTTTTCTAATCAGCAGCGAGGGTACCATACGTGTAGTGATCTAATGTTGGGTACTTTACAGTACCAACGTTCATCTCTACCTTTCCAAGCTCCCATTCTACAAGTGCTGCTGTAATTGCAACCGCAATTACATAAGTGATTACTTTTTTCATGCTATTCAGTTTTATGCATACATTATATACCTTTTTAAACAAAAAGTCAAGTGCTTACAACACCAGAATTCCAACGATTACAAGGCAAATAATGAGCCGATAAATAATGAACACGTTGAACGAATGAGTGCGAATGAACTTCAATAAGTAATGGATGACCGCCAGTCCGCCGATTGCCGAAACGACAAAGCCCACAATAAGCGGCAAAACAGGCAGTGTGTGCGATGTAATAAGCGGAATAATATCGTAGAGTTTTTTTAATCCCGAAAGTGCAATTGCTGGAAATGAAAGCAAAAAACTAAAACGTACCGCATCCGCGCGTGAAAATCCGCAGAACAATCCCCCGCTAATTGTTGCACCCGAACGAGAGAATCCCGAGAAAAGTGAAAGGACTTGCGCTAATCCGATCCATAACCCATCCAAAACAGTAAATTGTTTTTTATATACCCGCTGTTTTTTCGTATACCATTCAGCAAGCATCATAAACAGTGTCCCAAAAAACATAAACAGTGCAACGAACCATAAGCCGCGAAAAAGATTTTCCATGACATGCTCAAGCACCAATCCTAAGATTAAAATTGGTATCGTTCCGATTATAATACCCCAAAAAATATTTTTTTCCTGAGCATCGACGTGTTTCTTTCTTATAAGATGCAGCGGGGTGTGTACAAAAATATGCCAAAGGTCATTAAAAAAATATACCGACACGGCTAGCACTGTGCCGAGCTGCAAAATGGCATCAATGGCAAGATCAGTGGCACCAAGTGTTGGAATATGCAGTAGTGCGCGAACAATGACCAGGTGTGCCGATGAAGATATGGGTAAAAATTCGGTCAACGCCTGCACGATGCCTAGAACAATTCCATGGAGTAACGAGAAATGCATATACTAATGACTATCCCGTATTCGCAAGGGGTGCAAATGTGCCGCAATACCGATTGCCGCGGCAATAATAACAAAATTTTTGATGATGTACTGACCCTCGAGCGTAGGTATCATAGGCGCAGTCCAAGTTACTGCCGGCAAAAACACAAGCGGCATAAAAGTAGTAACCATATGTAGAAACAGTAAAGGAATCAAAACACGTTCAACACCCTTTATTAAGAACAGAACGCCCAAAATACATTCAAATAATCCAAATAAGACTATGAACGTTGCCGGCGCCATAAAAGGAATCGTGTGAGTAAGAAGTTCTGCCACTAAACCAGAAGCAGGGCTAAAACCAAGTACCTTCAAAATACCAAACCAAAAAAAGACTACGAACAAAGCGATGCGAGAAACCGGCTCGGCATATTTGCGAGCAAGGTGGATAAGTTCGACATCAAATGGATTCGTATGCATTACTAAATAAGTATATAAAATAAAGCGGTTTTTGCCAAATCTACCTGGGTAGTAAGTATGGTATACTACAAGTAAGGAAAAGTTTATATTGTAAACAACCTCAACCCCTCCCTTATGAAAAAAAACTTAATACTACTGACTACAGGCGTATGTTTTTTAATGTTTACTGCTTGTAAAATCGCAACACCACCGCCACAGATTACTGTCACTACAGCAACACAACACTACACTCTGTACACACAATTAATCGATAATGATTACTGTACCATCGGTGTCTGTGCCGACTCGGCATACTGCGTACCCTATACAAGCAAAAAGAATTTGGGCCTGGACTCGGTTTGTGTAATACTACTTCCCCATTTTCAAACATTTTACTTAAAAGAATTTATAAATACTTTTATTGTACTATCGGACAGAATAGGAATAGCAGACGCAGTGTGCACAATTGGTGAATTTTATAAATTCAACCGATATAATTGCACCTGGCCTAAACTTATTAGGCAAATTTACATCGATAAAGAATAAAAAGGAGCATGGCAGTGATTGCTAGGCTCTTTATTTTTTCTTCATCTCATGTATGGTCTGATAATAAATCCCTAG
>CAYZZD010000107.1:0-2400 GCA_964482675.1 uncultured Candidatus Saccharibacteria bacterium | reverse complement strand
GCAAATTTCACCACTGTTTCACCGTCGTGAATTGCTGGTTCGGTTACCAGCTCCATAAGTGGCACACCTGCGCGGTTAAAATCAACAAGGGTGTGATCATCTTTATGAACCGAGGTTGCAGTATCTTCCTCAAGGTGAATTCGGGTTAATGGTATACCTGCGATTGAGCCCCCACTGACAGTGGGATAACGAAACTGACTGATTTGGTATCCTTTGGGAATATCCGGATAAAAATAGTTTTTGCGGTCAAATTCAGTTACGTCGGCAATGGTTCCACCAACCGCTGTACCTATTTTAACCATTGAATGCAGCGCCTCCTTATTTATCGTCGGCAAAGCTCCTGGCTGCGCTGTACAAACCGGGCAAATATTTTTATTGGGTATCAATTCAGATGCATCATTTTTACATGCACAAAACATCTTTGACTTTGTCGTCAATTCGGCATGAATTTCAAGGCCGATTGTTGGATAGTATGTCTTCATTTTCTAAAAAGGATATTTGAGTCTTTCACTGTAACCATAGGTAAAGACACTCATAACGTGAACGAGCATATCACAAAAGATTTGTCTTGTAAAAGTATTTGACAAATTATGATAATGAGCATATTATTTTTCACAATCCCCGCACATTTGGGAAGTACAATAATTAAATCACTTAAATTGGGTAAAAATGAAAAACCAACCAATCTTACTGCTACAAAACGCAGAGTACACCATGGGTAGCATAATACCTCATGGTACTGACGAATTTTTTATTGAATTTATTTCAGTCATAGTTGGGCGGGCTAATCCCGTTTTACTATGCAAACTTCGTTTCCCGGAAGCCGAAAAAGATGGGTCCCCCATAAACTTACCTACTCATCTTGACATACAAGGAATGTATCTAAAAGGCGAAGTTAAAGTAAACCACGGTTGGGGTAAAGAAGTAAAATTGAACCCGAAAGCGGCTGAAATATTTGAGCAGTATTCGACTGCCCCGGCGGCCAGCAAAGCCTAAATAGCCCTAAACAAAGAAAGTAAATCCGACCATCTACCCTGGACGGATTTTTTTTGTCATTTTTTACTTTAAACAATTAGTCTTGCGCCAAGGTATCGCGCAAAACTTTTAACGATGCATCGTCAAACGCCGAAACAACAAGAATATTTTTTGATATTTTTTCAAGGGCATGCTTTTTTTCTTTTAACGCATCAACATCAACCATATCGTACTTTGAAAGCACGATTATTTCTTTTTTATTTAATAAATCCTTTGAGTATGCAGCAAGCTCGTCACGGATTGTATTATATGCAGCCGTCACATCTTCGTTTTCTGCAGAGATAATATGCGCAATCATGCCCGTGCGCGCAATATGTTTTAAGAACTTATATCCCAATCCCTTACCTTCATGTGCACCTTCTATAAGCCCAGGAATATCGGCCATAATTTTCCCACCCGGCAACACACCTAATGCAGGCTCAAGAGTAGTAAAAGCATAATTACCAACCTTACTATTTGCTCCGGTAAGGCTATTTAAAAGCGTAGATTTTCCAGCATTTGGAAATCCTACCAAGCCAATATCGGCAATCAGCCGTAGTTCGATCAAAAATTCAGCTGCTTCGCCTAATTGGCCAGGGGTCGCCTCTAAGGGTGTTGTATTTGTCGAGCTTTTAAAATTTTCATTGCCCAATCCGCCATTACCACCCTGCAATATCAAAATACGATCGGCAAGCGAGGTAATCTCGAATTGCTCGCCAGTTGATTTGTTAGTCAGCATCGAACCAACAGGAAACAAAAGTTCCAAATCTTCCCCGCTTTTTCCTTGGCGACTAAAATTTTCACCCGCACTGCCATTTTCAGCAGTAAACTTTTTTTCATGCTGGTAGTTTTGCAAATAAGCCAAGTCATGCGTTGCTTTTGCATAGACACTGCCTCCTTTGCCGCCATTACCACCGCCAGGTCCACCCTTAGGGCGTGAGTGCTCGCGCTTCCAGCGTACCACGCCATCACCGCCCTTACCCGCAGATGCAAAAATTGTTACCTCGTCGATAAATGCCATATTGTCTTAGCTTATAGGTTTTAAGCGAGAAAGCAAATCTATCGATTAAGCCTCCAGCGCTTTTCGTGCTAATTCGATTGCACCTTCTTTAGTTTTTGCAACCGCTATAAATTGCCCGGTATGACAAAAGATTGCATCGCTTACGCCACTGGTTTCAGCCATTTGCTCATCACGTAATCCTGCCCATTTTTTTGGAAAATACATACGGCGTTCAAACATAGTATTGCCCGTAAAAACCGTTTCAGCCTTCCAATTTCCATTATGTTGCGGCAAGACAACTATCAATAAACTTGGATACCGCAATGTGATTTCCTCCCAAGGATAATGAGCGTCAAGTATTAATAGCCGCGAATCTTCTGTCGCTG
>CAYZZD010000106.1:0-2416 GCA_964482675.1 uncultured Candidatus Saccharibacteria bacterium | reverse complement strand
CCGAAGACACCAATGGCAGGATGATCGAGCTAGACGCCGAAAAGGTGCTGACTCTGCCATACGCTCTGGCCGCCACCGATATCGTCAAAGCTCGTTTCATGACAAATCTGCTATTCAACGACAACATCAAGGGCGTTTTCCACTTCCCGAAAGCTGTCGAAGATATCCTCAACAAAATGCCAAAAGAAAAGAACAAGCGACCAGAAGTTTCCAAAACCAAGCTGAATCTTGATGACGCACGCAAAGTTGAGATGGGCAAACAAAAACTAATCGATGAAAACAAAGACCTGATACTAGGTGAGAAAATATACAGTAACAATATCGATAGACTCGTCGACAATGCTATCAGCTATGAAACGCCTGAGGAAACCATGGAGACGCTACCGGATAAGGTCATGGCATTAGCCGAGCCACTGATTGCCAAATACAAAACTACCTATCAACAAACTGCTGGCCAGACCGAAGAACTCACCGAAGGAGTTGAGCAAAAAGTCAAAATCGCCGTCGCCGAATACGAAACCAGCGATATCAAAGACGAAGTCAAGCTAAAAACTGCGCTAAACGACGCTATCGAGCTAGAAATTACCAAAAAAGTCGAACAGCAAGAAACCGCCAAGGTCGAAGAAGTCCAAAAAACCAAAGAAGACGAAGTCCGTGAGCATCTGCGCGCCTTTACTCGCACCATACCGATGTTTATCATGGCAAATTCGAGTGTGCGTGGCATTACTATCGATAATTTCGACACTGATATCAGCGATGAGGATTTCACCGACCTCACCAATATCACCAAAGCCGAATTCCATATGCTCCGCGACGGCTTTGACTATGAAGAATACGACGAGAAAGAGGGGCGAACTTTCACCAAGACCTTTGGTGGAGTGTTTGATAAATACCGCTTTAACGCCAGTATTGCCGAATTTCTGGCCGAGAAAGTCAAAAGAGCTAACTATTTTAACACCTCGATCACTGAAGATATCTTTGAACTAATACCAAATCAAAAGAATAACCAGATATTCACCCCGCGCAAAGTCGTCACAATGATGCTCGATAGCCTACAAGCCGAATCGCCAGAGATTTTCACTAGCCCCGATAGCAAAATCATCGACCTATATATGAAATCAGGCATGTATATCACCGAGACCGTCAAGCGGCTGTTTGCTGGCACTCGGCATCTCTATGCCAATGACGCCGATTGTCTGAAGCACATCCTAGAAAATCAAGTCTATGGCCTAGCGCCAACTGGCGTATTGCACGGCATCACCAATGCTTACATCTTTGGCTTTGATGAAAATCACAGCATTAGCACCAAAAACTTCGCCCAGCATGATCTACTGCCACAAGCAAAAGACGGCACCGCAGTGCAAAAACTCGCCGAGATATTTAATGGAGGGAATGAAATGATAAAGCAACGAAATGAGAGTGAAGAAGGCTTGCATTCTTCACAGAGTGAGGCAGGTTTATATCGCAAGATGCAATTTACCGCAGTTGTGGGAAATCCACCGTACCAAGAAAATTTTGATAATCGGGGTGAACAGCCGTCGATTTACCATAAATTTATTGACGCTAGCCAAAAACTTACAGATATAGCTTGTTTAATTACTCCTGCTAGATTCTTATCAAATGTCGGGAGCACACCTAGTGAATTCAATCAACGAATGCTAAACAATAGTCACTTCAAAATTACAGAGTTCTATCAAAAGTCTGCAGATGTATTTCCAGGAACAGACATAAAAGGTGGAGTGGCAATTTCTCTATTCAATAAAAACATGGATTATGGAGTTATCGACACATTTACGACTTTCGCCGAACTAAACTCAATCTTAAGCAAAGTTTCGAGTGATATAGCTAATAATTTAGGAAATATCCTAGTCTCCAATACTAGTTTTAAATATTCCGAATTACTTTTTAGGGAGCATCCAGAATTTTCAAACATTTTATCTGGTGGCTCTAGACGCTATGCCTCTTCCTCGGTATTTGATGTGTTATCGAGTATCTTTTATGATGAAAAACCAAATGATAATCAAGACTATATTCAACTTATCGGACGACAAAATAATCAACGAGTCTATAAGCATGTGTTACGCAAATATTTTGCAGAACACCCTAATCTGGACAAATTCAAAGTCTTGGTGCCAAGCTCAAATGGAACGGGTGCAATCGGTGAAGTGCTTTCAACACCCCTAATCGGGGAACCCCTAATCGGGGAACCCCTAATCGGTTATACCGAAACATTTATAAGTTTTGGTGCGTTTGATGATCAAATTCAAGCTAAAAATCTACTAAAATACATAAAAAGTAGGTTTGCAAGAACTATGCTGGGTGTATTAAAGGTTACTCAGGGTAATAAAACAAAGCATGTTTGGTCAAAAGTCCCTCTCCAAAACTTCACCGCCACCTCCGACATCAACTGGGGCGT
>CAYZZD010000105.1:0-2468 GCA_964482675.1 uncultured Candidatus Saccharibacteria bacterium | reverse complement strand
CGCGTCTCCTCCCCCCACCCCTCCGCCGCGAAGCGGAAAAAGAAATGGAAAGGAATTTTTTGGTTTTGCTTCGCCGTAGTTGCAAAATTATTTTTCATCATGTTATACTACCTATACCCTAGGTTATAGGTTTAGTATATCACAAAAATTATGAGTAAAGACAGCAGGTTATCAACAAAAAAGACCAAGTCACTCAAGCTTGCGAAGCAAGCGCGTGGAACTTTGGAAAAAGTAATTGCGATGATTGAGGAGGATAAGTATTGCCCTGAAATTATCCAACAAGCAGATAGTGCGGTCGGGCTATTGCGGACAGTGAAAAAAGAACTACTTGCGGGGCACCTCGACACATGCGCGTTTGAGCGTATGAAAGAAAATAAGGACAGTGCTATTAAGGAACTCCTTAAAATCTACAATCTTTCAAATTAATTTATGAGTACACATATTTACAAAGTAAAAGGGATGCATTGCGCTTCGTGCTCGTCGGTCATCGAGAAGACATTTAAAAAGGTTGAGGGCGTACATTCAGCAGAGGTGAATTACGGCACAGAAAAAGCCAAAGTTTCTTTTGATCCAACAAAGACAAACCCCCACGATCTTTCCAAGCAGATAGAACCGCTCGGATACTCTTTAGAGATTCCTGCAACTGCAGAAGAAATGGGTATGTCAGCAGAAGAACATGCCTCTCATCTAGGGCTTAATCAATCGAAAAAAGAAAAGTTGGCGGAAGTCGCTGATATGCGGACAAAAGCACTCTCGGCTATACCACTTGCTATTATCGCCGCTTTTATCATGGGTTGGGACATTCTCGTGAAGTACGAGATCGTGGCGAAAATGAACGTAACGACGATGGAATTTTTTCATCATCTCCTTCCACTGCTCGCGACCTACATTCTTTTTGTAGTCGGCAAGCCCTACCTACTCGGCTTTTATAGATTCCTTCGCTACGGCAAAGCGAACATGGACACGCTGATCGGTATCGGAACCGTTGCGGCTTTTCTATACAGTTTTGCGGTCACCGCTTTTGAGGAAGTATTACGACCTTTTATAAATGTTGAATATCAATACTACGACGTGACGATTGTGGTCATTACGTTTATCGCTCTCGGAAAATATTTAGAGGCACGATCAAAAATAAAGACAGGTGATGCGATTGAAAAGCTACTCAATCTCCAAGCCAAAACCGCGCTTGTGATTCGTGATGGCAAGGAAATCGAGATCTCAGTAAACGATGTTAAGCATGGGGACTTGGTCATTATCAAGCCAGGCGCAAAGATTCCAGTAGACGGTGTGATAACTGAAGGTGGCTCCTTTATCGACGAGTCTATGGTCACTGGCGAGCCAATGCCAGCGCAAAAAAAGATCGGCGACTCTGTGGTAGCCGGAACGATCAATACCAGCGGTTCGTTTACTTTCAAAGCAACGAAAGTTGGATCAGAGACTTTGCTCGCCCAGATTATCAAAATGGTCGAAGATGCTCAAGGAAGTAAAGCTCCTATTCAAGCATTGGCAGATAAAATTTCCGCAGTATTTGTGCCTATCGTTCTCGTCATCGCGTTTCTTGCGCTTGACGCGTGGCTTATATTCGGATCGCAATATTTAGGCTTCTCACAAGCTCTCTCATTCGGTTTGGTCTCTTTTGTAGGCATTCTAGTTATTGCATGTCCGTGCGCCCTTGGATTGGCCACACCGACTGCTATTATCGTTGGTGTGGGTAAGGGTGCCAAAGAAGGTATACTCATCAAAGATGCGGCAACTCTTGAGAAACTTCACAAGGTCGATACCGTGGTGGTTGATAAGACGGGAACGATTACCAAAGGTAAGCCGACTCTGGTAAATATTGAGAATCTCTCTGATCTAAGTGAGAACGAACTTGTATCAGTCATTGCTTCGCTCGAAAAAAAATCCGAGCACCCGATAGCGCACGCTATCGTGAGCTATACTCAAGAAAAAGATATTCCTCTTTTAGAGACTTCAGAATTTGAAGGCCTACAAGGCAAAGGTTTAAAGGGCAGAATCAAAGATGTCGAATATTTTGTCGGCAACGCAAAACTTGTAAGCGACCTCAAACTTTCTTTTGATGTTGGCAAACTCCACGAGTTTACTTCTCAAGGTAAAACGCCCGTCATTCTCGCCACAAAAGAAAAAGTGCTTGGTTTTGTGATGGTGGCCGACGAAATAAAGCAGGAATCCAAGCAAGCTGTTGCCGATCTGCACAAGCTTAGAATCAAAGTGGTCATGCTTACTGGTGACGATGAGAGGGCCGCAAAATACATCGCCTCTTTGGTCGGTATTGATGATGTGGTTGCTCATGTCTTGCCTCAAGACAAGCTTGAAAAGATACAAACGATCCAACGCACTGGCCGAGTAGTGGCCATGGCTGGTGACGGAGTGAATGACGCCCCGGCACTCGCCCAGGCGGACGTAGGTATCGCCATGGGAACTGGTACGGATGTGGCTATTGAGTCGGC
>CAYZZD010000104.1:0-2572 GCA_964482675.1 uncultured Candidatus Saccharibacteria bacterium | reverse complement strand
GCAACACCCTTGGCGCTTAACGGAAAGCCAAAAGTAAATGAAATGTTTGCAAAAATCATGGCGGTAAAATCAAAACTTATCGCAGAAGGGTATCGTGAAGTCAGCACCTATACGTTCCGCAAAAGAGGTGATTTCGAAGTAGCGCGCGGAGTAGGTGATAAGCCGGCGCTCCGTACTAATTTGTCTGATGGTGTAAAAGAGGCATTTGAGCTTAATCGTTTAAATGCACCATTTTTGGAACTCAAGGATGTTAAAATTTTTGAAATTGGCGCTGTCTTTTTGAGGGCTGGCGAAGAAGTGCATATTGCTTGGGCGGATAAAAAGGGAGTGAATGAAATGACTCTGAGTGAATACTGTACTCAAAATACTATTGCCGCTAATGAATACGATTTATCGGACATTAAAGTTTCAACTGCTCGATTTGTGCCATGGAGTAACTATCCGTTCATTACTCGTGATATTGCCGCTTGGATTCCAGAAGGAAAATCGAATGAGGATTTTATAGCAATCGTAAAAAATAACATGGGTGAGCGAGCGGTGAAAGGGCCATACTTGGTAGATGAATTTAGTAAGGAGGGAAAGACTTCGGTAGCTTTTCGAATAGTTTTCCAATCTTTCAATGAGACATTAACCGAGACTAGTGTTTCGATGGTTATGGAAAAAATAACCGATGCCTTAAAAGCTGACGGTTTTGAAGTGCGGTAAATAAAAAGTGGACGCTACGGATTGCGCGCCCACCGACCCTGCGAAACATATCCTGGGAGATAGTCGTAGGTAAATTTTTATGATGATTTTCACCAACCAGAGATGTGGGGGTTTAGGCCCACAAGCTCCGGTGGCTGCAAAGTTTCACTTACGCCAGACGGTATATCGTTGGCGCGAGGTGGATACATGCAACGGTGAAATTTCTTTTTTTACTTCAAGAAACGGTGTTAGTTTGAACTATACTCAACGGCCAAGGTAAGTCAAATAAAAAACCCGGCACTTTTGTACCGGGACCCTAAATAGCAATTAAGCTAATAGGATTTTGTGGCGTCCGACTTAGGGAAGCTACCGGGAATCACCCATACTGTAGCAAAATCAGCGCCATGTATATACTAGCATACATTTATATTCTGTCAAGCTGTTTTCAAGTAAAGCACCTCTTGCTAGTTGCCTTTTTAAAATAAATCCGTATACTCCTTTCTTGTATGACTGTAACCCTACAAGCTAAAAAACGAACAGCCGAAAAGAAGGCGGCAATGGTACGCACCGAAGGAAATATCCCAGCGGTTGCTTATGGTGCCGGTAAAGAAAATCTATCACTAGCATTTTCTTATAAGGATTTCGTCCAAGCATTTAAAGAGGCTGGCGAAAGTTCACTTATCACTCTTTCTCTTGAAGGTGCTAATTATCCAGTATTGATTCAGGAAATTCAGCGTGATCCTGTTACGGATCGAGTATCACATGTTGACCTTAAGATTGTCGACACTACTCAGACAGTTCGTGTTGCCGTTCCGATTACTTTCGAAGGTGAAGCACCTGCGGCTAAGGCTGGACTTGGTGTGGTAAGTCGCCCAATGCACGAGATAGAAATCGAGGCCTTGCCTCAAAATCTTCCTCACGGGGTTACCGTATCTCTTACTTCATTGGTTGATGCACAGTCACAAATTCACGCAAAAGACATACCGTTGCCACAGGGTGTTACCCTTATTACCGAAAGTGATGCGGTTATTGCAGTAATTACTGCTCAACAAGAAGAGAAAACCGAGGAAACCCCAATTGACTTCGCAGCGATTGAAGTTGAGAAAAAAGGCAAGAAGGAAGAAGAAGGAGAAGCATCTGCTTAAACTTATCATCAATAAACAAAAACTCCCTCAGGGGAGTTTTTGTTTTGTGTAAAGCAAGGAGAATAACCCCAAGTACCATATAACGACTTTACTATTCATGATACGTATTATCTGCTGTGGGAGGCGTATTTCAATATGATATAATGTCATCTATGCGTTTTGTTTTTATACTTACAACACTGTGTACGGTAGTCGGGATGTTTTTTGGGGCTGCTGCAATTTCGCATGCGCAAGCATTATCTGCGGCGGAGCGTGCGCAGCTTGAACATGAGCGTGATCAACTCATGAGGGATATTGCCGCACTTGATCAACAAATTGCTGCACAAAAGGCTAATTCGGCAACATTGGGACGCGATATTTCGGTATTAGAGCTTGAGATTAAAAAAAAGAAAGCAGAGATTGATGCTAAAAATAAACGGATCGCGCAATTAGGAAAAAATATTACCCAAAAAGTGAAGACGATCCAAAGTCTCAGTGATGAGTTGGGTCGTGAACAGGCGTCCTTTAAGCAATTGATTCGCAAGGAAAATGCGCTTCAGGACTATTCTTTTGCCGAGATGTTTTTTAGCGCGAAATCTGTTTCGGCATTTTATGAGGACCTTGATAATTTTACGCAGGTCAAAGAAGCTTTGACGGGTTCCGCTCAGACCATTAAAACAGTGCGCGAGAAGACGGATGCTGAAAAAAAGACCTTGGAAGAGCAGAAGAATCAGGAGAATGATGTGAAGTACAGCATCGAGCGT
>CAYZZD010000103.1:0-2581 GCA_964482675.1 uncultured Candidatus Saccharibacteria bacterium | reverse complement strand
AACATCGATCAATTCTTCCCATTTGACGGTATCGATTTCCGATTTATCTCCACGGAACGCTTCTTGAACGCCTCTGAAAAAAGAATACGTGTAATGTTCATCCAAGATATCTCTCTGGAAAAACAAGTTCGCATCGGCTACATAATTGGCCAATCTTTTGGCGATATCGGCGCGTGACTGAGACCCAACGCCTTCCGCATTCAAGGGGTTAAGAAAATCTTCATGCGAGTTTTGTTTTGCCAACACTTCAGGTTTCCACTCGTTTTTCAGTTTTTCAACTATGGCGGGTATTTCAAGTTTACCGAATTCATCTTGAGAAATGGCGCCTTTGGGAACGACGGTTCCTCCGCGCATATGGCCTATTGATGTCTCAGGTTCAAACTTATCATCGCATTTCTTACTGAATACCTCCTCGCATTTTCGTTTTTCATCTGCAGTCAAATGCTCGCAAATACTGGACAATATTTGCCACCCGTCGCGTTTGTACCAGCTTTCCACCTTTTTATCGTCGTTGGATTTTCCGAAATATTCAAAAACACTTGCAACATATTTGCGTTGATAGTCATCCCCCAGAGAGCCGAAAGACTTTTTCAGGGCTTTTTTATACTCCGTTCCCGACTCGATTTCATGATAGTGCTTTCCCGATATCATTACATCAAACAGCTTTGAAAACGCTCCTTCCATTTTTCCCTTAAAAGCCGAAGGGCAAAGGCTGAGAATGAACAGCTTTAGTTTCCAAATCGATTGATTCTCGGGAATCGGAAGTACTAATTTTTCGAATTGTTCGTTGACATATTCAGTTTTTTCGCAAGATGCGCTAAAAGCCCTTTCGCCAAGTATTTTTACGCAAGCGATTAAGTCTTTAGCATTCTCACGATCGGAAAGATGTCTCTGTTGATTCAAGTCCAAGGTAAATAAATCAACATCATAAAGATGAAAAATGTCATCATATTCAAAAATACCATCATCATCGGCTTCCGCCAGCTTAACCGTTTCCGCAAGCTTCATGCACATCAAGGTCAACGCTTCCATAACGTCTTTTTCTTCGACACCAATCAGATGTTCGAAAACTTTGGTGTAAGACAAATCCTTGAAATAAAAAGGATTATCAAAAAGATAGCCGTTGGTATTTTTCTTGTAGTCCTCTTTACTTTTTACCGCTAGCACAGCATCGGCCAGCGTTAACAGACTCTTGCCGTCTTTATTTATTTTTAAGGCTTCAAACATTTTCTCGTATTCAAAGCCCCATTCGTTGAAGACGCTCATTGATTGCACCCAATTATCCGACTTGATTTTCTCAACCATTCTTGCAAGTTCGTTTGCAGGCAACGAACCGCAAATCCGTAAAAACTGATCTATCACCTCGGGATTGAAATTATCTTTTGATGTATCTACGAGTAACATGATGTCCACAACTTCTTTCGGCATCGTTTCAGCCATTCGAACGAGATAATTCAATTCAGGCGTGCGATAGCCGTATCGTGTAGGGTCGCTTGATTTTTCTTTTATGACATCGAGGAATCCGTTTTCCCAAAGCCAGTTCAACCACTTGCCGTCAGCCTTGGTGAAAAAATATTGGCGCGAATCAAAATTCAGACCGATAAGCTTTCGGATTTTTTCAGGGTCAAAATTATTTTTTGGTTGATTGCTCATAATGGGTACTTATTGGGGTGCGTTTGCGAGTATTTCGTCCAATTGACGATGAACGTCCAATTGCCTTGTTAGAGCCACATTCATGTTTTTTTCAAACTCAGCTATGATTTTTTTGAAATCGCTTAATTTGAACGATAAGAAATCGAAATTTGCATCATTGGGATTGACTCCATGGTGCGCAAGATCATTGAGCTTTTTCCAAAGAGGTTTTATGTTCTGTACATAGAAATTTTGGTCAACCGTCACTGAGCCATATGTGCCAAAAGCTTTTCCCTCTTTATTCGCGATCTTTTTTACTTGCTGACTTATGAAAGGATAAAGAATTTCCCGTAATGAATTTGCGGATTGAGCTATCCTGTCTGGATTATTACTACACTCATCTCGAACGGCAAAAATTGCACCTCGAAACATTTCCGATGGCCTTATTTGCAGTCCGTCGGATGTATGCCATTCATCAAGGCGTCTGCATAAATCCTCTTGCTCATCCGATAATCGGATTGGAGGGATGGAATTTATCCCAATCGATTGTGGTAATGCTTTATCTTCCATGCTTATAAGTTTCAAATCTTTTGAAAAACAAAAATATGCTCATGCATTATTAAAAGGAAATTTGATTCCCTTGATTTATTAACCCAGAAGCCAGTTGCTTTGCAGTTAAACTGCCGTTTGATGATATCCTCTTTGAGTGTAAAACCTGCCTCCAAAAACTTTTCCATAACTCGATAGGCTAATGGCTGGTACATTTTATTCCTTCTGGTGTCGCCAATTAAAATCGCGCAATAATTGCCTTTTTTAAGCACCCTGAAAAGCTCCTTAGAAACTTTTCCCATCTCAGCAACGAAGGAATCAATACTATGGATGTTCGACAAATCGGTATCAATTTTACCCTCGCTGTATTTGATAATATCCGCATAAGGCGGATGCGTAA
>CAYZZD010000102.1:0-2631 GCA_964482675.1 uncultured Candidatus Saccharibacteria bacterium | reverse complement strand
ATTTTTCCAACTCACGCCACCTCGGTCTTTTACTTCTGCATCTAAAACCGAGCCGAAAAGTTTTGTGTCTTGCCCGAACATATCCATCACGTTCACCTTGTTGTGGTTATCGATATAATCTTGATGCAAATTTCCTTTGATTGCGTCGAAGTCCTCGGGAGCAACATAAAAAGCATCCTGTCCAACTGTAACAATTACGGCATCAGGGTCTGGCGTTGGTTGTTGCTCGTCGAGTACTACTTTTGGTTGATTGTCTTGGTTAACTCCTATAACCGCGCCGGTCGCGATCGCACCGACAGCGCCGAGCGTAAGCAATGCCGCTTTAATTTTTTCCTCTGGTGTCATCTTTAAGGATTAGGGTTATGGACTGCGTTTTTACTTCGCATTTTTTCTCGTTCGAATCAATACAATTAGGGTCAATCTTTTCTACCGAATTTAATGTAACACTTTTTGCTTTCAGCGCAGAATCAAAAATAGAATTTAGCATATTGCTTTCTCCGATAAGCTGTTGAGTCTTTATTAAATTTGAATATAAATCTGAGATTTGAAGACCACCGAGTAAAACCACTGCGACCGAGAGCAGGGAAATTAGAATCTGAACATATCGATGCATAAAAAAACATTAAGAATAAAACATTTTCGATTATACCTAATAAACATTAGTCACACCATTTTTAGTTTCAACTGTTTTTTTGGCTGTTGAACCAGAACGATCGAAATGAGAATCAATCAAATTTAATACATCAACAGAATTGTCGCAATCAATCGCACTAAGACCACCACTATCATCATATCGAGTAATCGTATTTTTCAAAGTGAGGCTTCCTATATCGCGGCCTTTCACTGCCTTAGAATTATTGCCGCCCTCACGTGTCCAAAGATACTCAATACCTGCACTTCGTATATTTTTTAAATCAATTCCAATCTTATTACTTGACGGGTTTACATTCATTCTCACATGCTTTAAATCAACACCCTGAATCGTATTACCACGAACAATTTGAGTACCGTTACCGGTGACAGTAGCACCGGGTAAAGCGGCCGCAAGATAAAGTTCGCCATTAAAATTTCTTACGGTTAAACCGTGACCGTTGCCATTCACCACATCAACATAATAAAATCCACCTCCGGCAATTTCTATAAGATCACCCGGTCGAATCCAGCTATTATCGGCAACCGTGATCGTGACATAATCATAAGGCGAATTATAAACACGCTGTGGTTGAACAAAATTAGCCGACAAGGTTGTTTTTCCACTTTTACCTATATTAATGCCTCCCGAACCTTCATCTATAACAAGATTTCGACCATAAACGACTTGACTGCCATAAACAGAAACCTCAACCGAACTATCTGGCCGATCTATTTGCAAAGCGAGACCTGTACCTTGCCCTATTGATGGCGATTCATTTTCCCATGTGCAGAAATCACACCATGTTGTGTCCTCAAAATTAGCTTTTCCCCATCCATCCGGCATATGAACTGTGGGCTTACCAGTAGAATTTGAGATTGAATTAAAAGATACATTTCTAGTTTGTAAATTATATGCTCTTATTAACGCACTGTTCGTCGTATCTGCAATAGCAAAACCCTGAAAAAATACATCTTCCAAAGTCAAGGTGCTACAAACAAAGAGATTGTGGATTTGTTTTGGTATATCATCAATTTCAACTGGTGATGCACCATTCCAACCCATAAATGTACTACCTCACCATTTTAAACGTGTTGGATTTGAGAAAGTAAAAAAATCATAAGGCTGATTTCCAACATCAATATGGATGAGTGCACCACGAGCATCAATCTCAAAATCTTGGCATGAATAACCGCTACCGACATCATAGCCTAAAGCAGAAGTAAAATTATAAATTGCTCTTTTACCATTCGGTCGGATTGATGGTAACCATAAAAGGTCTCCATATCCTTTTACGATCAATGCCTTCATTGGTTTATCGAGTTCACCCGTATCATCATGACGGATTCTACTACCATCTAATCTATAATCGGCTGTATTTTCATCACCATAATCAAAAATATTAATTATTTGAGCAGAATTAAACATATCGTTTTACGATAAGAGGGATGTTTGCGGAGCGTCTTGTGTCCATTTAGAAGCGTTCGAATCCCAAGTGAAAGTTAAAACATCCACCGTATTTGCAGCCGCAGATTTTGTGAATACGCCACCTGCCAAAACCGCATTAGTAATCGTGGTCGGCCAAGTTGAAGTACCAGCACCATCTTGTTTTAAGATCAATGTTATTTTTTGTCCAGCCGCACCCGCCGAAATTGTTATACCAGTGACATTGCCGTTCGCAATTATTTTTTGGACGCTACCGGTTGTAGGGTCAACCGTAACAGCACCAGATGTGGTCTGGGTGGTTTGTGGGCTTAAATACTGCTTTGAATATGTTGCGAGCCAATAACTAGATGTGCCACCAAGATTTAGAGTGCCATTCGTAGCGGGCACTGTGGCTTGATTTGAGCCGTCAATAATTAAAGCGGCTGTATTTGACGAATAAAGATATAGAGATATTCCATTTGAGTATGAACCTATACCCATTTCCGAATCTCCCGCATATATAAATCCCCGTCTAGCTGTTGGACTTTGTAGATATAATTGCGCAGTATTAGAAG
>CAYZZD010000101.1:0-2634 GCA_964482675.1 uncultured Candidatus Saccharibacteria bacterium | reverse complement strand
AACGACATTAATCAACAAATCGCGGCCGCATTTTATTTTGATCATTTACCGGATGCTCAAAAAGAGGAAATGCTTGCAAACGTCGGCGAGGTGATATTTAAGGGCGTCATGATTCAGGCACTTGAAACATTGCCTGAACAGCATCAGAACGAACTAGGTACTTTGTTTGACCAAAATGCCGAACCAGAAGTAGTGGTGAATTACCTTAAAGCTAAGCTTGATAATTTTGAACAGATTGTTGTTGCTGAAATAGAATCTTTAAAGAAAGAAATAGATGCTTTGCTTGTAGACGCAAAAGCTTCAACCGCGTAATGTATTTCCCTAATACCCTGTACCTTAAAAGGCGCCCCTACGTTGGGTGCTTTTTAGTAGGGCAATAACATTACTGATGAAGGGTGTAATAGAAGCAATGCATAATGTATGTTACACTCGGTCGCATGGAACAGTATTTACTGGAATTGAACGATGATCAACGCGCAGCAGTAACAGCAATCGACGGGCCATTGCTGGTGGTTGCAGGGGCTGGTGCTGGAAAGACCAAAACGCTTACATACCGCATGTTGCATATGATTAAAAACGGCATACCAGCGCGCACGATTTTAGGTATTACCTTTACCAATAAAGCCGCCGCTGAAATGCGCGAGCGTATGCAGCTATTACTTGATGTATCACCATTTGATTATGCTGCGACGCCGATGTTATGCACCTTTCACAGTCTTGGAGTAAGACTCCTACGTGAACATGGTCACCACATGGGATACAAAAAACAATTTACGATTTTGGATCGCGATGATTCACTTGATTTACTGAAAGATGCATACGAAAAAGAAGGAATCAACCCTAAAGAGCTTGACCCAAAGGCAACACAAAGCCGTATTTCACGGGTACGCGGTGAGGGGCTAAGCTTTACAGATATGGCTGAAGGTAATTATCGTGATGAAATGATCGCGCGTATTGGTGAGCGCTACGAACAACTTAAAAAAGAGTCGCAGTCGGTTGATTTTGATGATCTTATTCGCTTACCGTATGAAATTATTCGAGATCATGCCGAAGTGCGTATGTGGTGTCATAAGCAGTGGTCGTATGTCCATGTTGATGAGTTTCAGGATACCAGTAAATTACAGTATGAACTGGTGAAGCTTCTTGTGGGCGATACCTATAATGTATGTGTTGTAGGGGATAGTGATCAAAATATCTATAGCTGGCGTGGTGCAGAAATAAAAAATATCCTTAATTTTGAACGTGATTTTCCGGGCACGCGGATTGTAACACTGGGTATCAATTACCGATCGACGGATACTATTGTTGCAGCTTCAAATGCGGTTATTGAAAAAAATACCTTGCGTATTCCAAAAGATATTCGTGCGTATCAACAGGAAGGTGAGCGCATTTGCATGTATAGTGCAGTATCCGAATACGACGAAGCACGATTTGTGATCGACAAGATACGCGAGGCGATACGCGATGGCGTGTCACTGAACCAGATCGCGATACTTTATCGGCAGCATTTTCAATCACGAGTACTTGAAGGTGCCTGTATCGAATCAACTATTCCGTATGCAGTTGTTGGTACTAAATTTTTCGAACGTCGTGAAATTAAAGAGGCATTGGCATACGTGCGCGCCGCATTCGATCGTGCAAGTTTTGCTGATTATAAACGTATTTATACCACCCCCAAGCGTGGTATCGGTAAGGTTGCCCTTGCACATATATTGTCCGGGGCGATCGGTAATCTTGCCGCTGCAGCTAAGACAGGCTATGACACTGTACAAAAAGTACTAACGGTTATCCGCAGTGTTGATAAAAATGTTCCGAGCGAAGTTATGCGTAAAACGCTTGAGGCCAGCGGACTGCTTCATTTGTATAAAGATATGGGTGGAGAAGAAGGTACCGAGCGATTTTTAAACCTCGAGGAATTGGTGTCATTTGCCCAACGGTATGATAAATTTCCTGAAAATCAATTTGATGCGATGCTTGATGACATTGCGCTTATGTCGGATGCTGATGAGCGTGATGAAAAAAAAGATGCCATATCCATGATGACCATCCATGCCGCAAAAGGATTGGAGTTTAAACGTGTTTTCGTCGTTGGTCTTGAACAAGGATTATTTCCAGCAGAGCGCATGGCAAAAAATACCGAAGAGCGCGAAGAAGAACGTCGACTAATGTATGTTGCGATGACCCGCGCGAAGGATATGTTGTATTTGACCCATGCAGCAACGCGTACGATTTACGGTAAACAAAATTGGCAAGTACCTTCTGAGTTTTTGGCTGATATTCCGCCCGAATACTTGTGCTATGACGGTAATCCAGATGCCGTAGATCTTTCGTCGACAAAAACTGTATATCTCGATTGGTAATATAAATTTCTGCCATGCAACCCAACCGTCATATTCCTAAAAAAAGTTTCGGACAGCACTTCTTAAAGGATGTCCGTGTTTTAAAGCGTATTATCGAAGTTTCCGAACTCACGTTGTCCGACATGGTGCTAGAAATCGGCCCGGGTAAAGGAGCGCTTACCAAACGATTGCTTGCTACAGGTGCACGCGTTGTGGCTGTTGAAAAGGATGCTGATTTGATTCCTGTATTATCCGAGACATTTGCCGCTGAAATAGCATCCCAACAACTTCTTTT
>CAYZZD010000100.1:0-2669 GCA_964482675.1 uncultured Candidatus Saccharibacteria bacterium | reverse complement strand
GCAGTTGATGATCCTATCGTCGACATGCTGCTTTCGGCAAAAGAAAATGCCATCTATGAAGAATGGGAGAACGAGCGCGACAATATTAAAGAATGGTATCAGAATCATCCGATAAAAAAAGAATGGGATGCGCAAGTGCCGTTTGCGAACTACTACTGGGAGCATACATCGTCGCTTGCGCGTATCTTATTGCCCTCGGATTTTCTATATAGTTGGATTGAAAGAAAATATAAAAAATACAAAGATGAACTTACGAAAAAATCTGAAGCGCTCTTGGGTGAATATAAAACAAAGCTTAATGCGTTGGTTCCAAAGTACAGCCGGCTGCTTAATCCCGAAGAACTGCAGCGATTGGCAAAACAGCGCCAGATAGATGGCAGGGATATTATGCTTCAAGGAAATGTGAAATATCTGGAACTGAAGAAAAGAAAAAAAAGAGCACAAATTCTACTTAGTCCGGATACGCTTGATGAAAAAAATACAGGCGGAGCCCTTAACTGACACGCAGCGTATAGCAGTCCTTATTTTTAAGGCCGCTTTATAACTCTTAATTTCGGCTTTCGGCAATACAATTAATCACGCAAGGATCTTATGCCTTTTTGGCTTGATGAGCCTTTGACAAAGCGCCGTTTTTCAGTAATATGCTTACTACCTCTGCCGTTAGTCCAGTGCGCCGTATTCTTGCGTCGCAGCAGGGGAATTAATCATAATTTGGGGTTATTCCCAATAAAAACGTACTATGTCACAAGAAGTACAGTATAAAGACCCGCGTGTGTACGAAGTCAGCTACCTGCTGCTTCCAACTCTTTCAGAGGAAGAATCAGTTCAGGCGACCGACGCATTGCGTAAAATTATCACCGATCAGACTGGCCTTCCTATTATGGAAGAGCCTGCGCATCTCATGAGCCTTGCTTATCCGATGCAAAAGACCATCGATAACGTTCCTAAGACCTTTACTCAAGGGTATTTTGGTTGGATCAAATTCGATGTGACCCCTGATCGCATCAAGGCAATCACTGATGCTGTTGAAGCAACGCCATCGGTACTGCGCTATCTATCGATTACAACTGTCCGCGAAGATACCCGTGCGCAAAAGAAACCTCGTCGACCAGCAACTGGTTCGTCGCGCCCAATGCGCTCGCGTGATACAATAGAGGAAGGACAGCCGGTTTCGGAAGCCGAATCGAAGCCGATGGATATTACTAAGGTTGACGAGCAAATCGACGAGCTTGCCAACATCGAATAATAATCTTAAACCTCGTATGTATCTTAACAAAGTGTATTTGATCGGAAACCTTACTCGCGACCCAGAATTAAAGTCGCTACCGTCAGGAACCAAAGTCACCAGCTTTAGCTTGGCGACCAACCGCTACTGGAAGGATGCAAAAACAGGTGAACGTAAAGAGCAGACCGAATTCCATAATATTGTGGTGTACGGTCCACAGGCCGACAGCTCGGCAAAATTCCTTAAAAAGGGAAGCAATGTATTAATCGAAGGACGTATTACGACCCGCAGTTGGGATGCCCCAGATGGATCTAAGAAATATCGCACCGAGATCATTGCTGAGAGTGTACAGTTTGGAAACACCCGCCCCAGCGACGGGTCGTCAGCTCAAAGCGCGTCACCTTCAAAGCCCAAGGCTGCTAGCGAAGAAGTTGAGACTATCGAATACCCAGACGAGGACATTAATCCGGAAGACATTCCATTTTAACTAATTTATTTATGCAGAAAGCAGGACAACAATGTTACTTTAAGACCAATAACATTAAACATGTCGATTTTAAAGACATCGAACTTTTGCGAAAATTCTTGTCGCCAACAGGAAAGATCATGCCTCGTAAGCGAACAGGAGTATCAAGCAAGAAGCAGCGCGCATTATCGCTTGCGATCAAACGCGCCCGATTTATGGGCCTGATCGCATATATCGAAGGTTAATCATTTGATGTATGTTGGAATATAACGAAATCAAACCACGTAAAATCATCTTGTTTGAAGGCCAGCCATACGAAGTATTGGATTCATGGGTATTTCGCAAGCAGCAGCGCAAGCCGGTCAATCAAACCAAATTACGAAACTTGTTTACCGGATCGGTCATGGAACATTCGTTTCAGGTTTCCGATAAGGTAGATGAGGCTGATCTTATGGATCGCATGGTGGTGTTCCTTTATACCAATCCGAAAAATGGTGAGCTGTGGTTTTCGGAAGAAGCAAATCCGAAAAACCGATTTACTCTTTCTCACGAAATCGTAGGTGATCGGATTAAATACCTTAAAGAAAAGACTCCAGTGGCGGCAACTATTTTTACCAACGATGATGATGAAGAGAAATACGTCGGCATTAAGTTTCCAAACAAGGTTGAGTTGGCAGTGACAGAAGCTCCACCAAACTTTAAAGGGGACAGCGCGACTGGCAGTAACAAGCTGGTAACGCTTGAAACTGGTGCTAAGGTGACGGTTCCTATGTTTATCAATGTGGGCGACACAATTGTCGTAAACACTGAAACTGGGGAATATGTCGAGCGAGCCAATAAGGCGTAATCCATAAATTCTTTTACAAAAAAACCGGCAGTTGCCGGTTTTTTTGTATGCTCGATATTATTCTGGTTCGTTTGCTTCGTCGGGGTCACTGACTCCACCCATAATGGTTTCAGATTCCATTGCTTTCCGGA
>CAYZZD010000099.1:0-2686 GCA_964482675.1 uncultured Candidatus Saccharibacteria bacterium | reverse complement strand
AGAAAAAAACGCGCTCGAGGCAGCGCTTGTTTCAGATATTACTATTTACCCAGCAAAAACCCTTGCATAAATCATCCATCATATCGATGAATCATCATAGGAACGAACATACATCCAAGCGCAACCCCTTACCACAATACCGGAACCCACGGAACAATCCCAACATGATTTTAAGTATATCTTTGGCCAAGAAACCGCTAAGCGTGGACTTGAGATCGCCGCTTCGGGTGGCCATAATATTATTATGTCGGGACCCCCAGGAACAGGAAAAACACTACTCGCTCGCGCGTTTAATGACCTGCTTCCACCGCTTGCGATAGAATCTATTCTCGAGGTAACCGGTATTCACAGCGTTGCAGGACTACTCCATCATCACCAACAACCCCTCATTATTAAGCCGCCGTTCAGATCACCTCATCACACCTCGAGCTATGTTTCACTTATTGGCGGCGGATCTATTCCGCGCCCCGGCGAAGTAACTCTTGCGCATCGAGGCGTATTATTCCTCGATGAATTTCCAGAATTTGATAAACGAGTCATTGAATCACTCCGACAACCTATCGAGGATCGCACCGTAACCATTGCTCGCGCTCGGGGAAGCGCCCTGTTCCCAGCACAGTTTATCCTCATTGCTGCAATGAATCCTTGTCCCTGTGGGAATTTCGGATCACTCCATAAAACGTGTGTTTGTAATCCTCATGAAATTGCTCGGTATCGCAAGAAAATCTCTGGCCCCATCCTTGATCGCATTGATATCTGGCTCACCGTAGAACACATCGACTATAATAAATTAGCTTCGAATACCTCGCACCCTGAATCAACATTAGTTGTACGTGATCGCATCATGCATGCGAGACGTATTCAGCAGAGTCGATTTGGAACTTCTACAAAATTAAATGCTCATATGACCAGTAAAGACGTACAGTCCCTGCAGCTGACCCCTGACGTACGCAAGCTCCTTGTCGAAAGTAGTGGACTATTTAAGTTATCACCTCGATCGTTTCATCGTATTATTAAAATTGCGCGCACGATTGCCGACCTTGATGGATCACAAGAAATAACTCCCGATCACGTCCTCGAAGCATTTCAATATAGACCCAGGCAATAATAATGCATACTAAAAAACTCTGCGGGGCAGAGTTTTTTAGTATAGGACCGGAGTTGGATAAACTCCTCTTATTTCATAGTGCAAATGCGGACCTGTTGATTTTCCTGTATTTCCTGTGTAACCAATAATTTGGCCTTGTGCTACTCGTTCTCCAGAACTTACACTGATTCTACTTTGGTGCGCGTACAATGTTTGCGATCCATTTGCGTGACTAATAATCGTCAATCCACCATATCCACCATTGTATCCATTAGGCGATTTTGTAACGATCACTGTTCCATCAGCCATTGCTCTAATAGGTGTTCCCACTGGTGCGCCAACATCGATCGCATTGTAACGCGTATGGAAACCTTGTGTTTTTCGAATCCTGCCCCCATCAGGTACAACCGGTTGAATGTAGTACCCTTTAGAAGAAGCTACTCCTGTCTTTTTAACTCCTGAACCAGGTACAACCTTTGCTGTTTTAGTTGGAGTTGTGACAGTAACGATTTCACCATCAGGAATAATCAATACATCACCTTGTCTCAGAAAATCATTGGCTGTTAAATCGTTATAATCAGCAATGTCTGCAGCGTCTGCCTTATATTTTTTAGCAATACTTGCAAGGGTTTCACCTTTTTGAACTTTGTGTTTCACTCCTGTAATTGGGAGGATTACTAGATTCTGACCACGCTGGAGCACGTCTTTTTTACCAAGTCCGTTTGCCCAGCGTACCGTGTTTTCGGAAACACCGAATTTAGCAGCAACTTTGGCAACTGTATCACCTGGCTGCACAATATAAGTACTAATAGTATCAGTAGTAGGAATATCAATAATGTCTGCAAGGGTTCCCGATGATCCAATGTCAGCAATAATTGCCTCACCATCTACAATATGAATATCAGATTCTAGATCGACTGGTTTTCGATCAGACATCATAGAAACCTCGGCTGATAACAACGGCATATTTTGAGCACTATCAGTAGTTATTGATGCTTGATTTGACTGATCGCTCTGCGCTGAAGCCGCTGAGAAAAACCAAGCATGACTCGTAACGGGAGCAGCAAGAAAAACCACTAGAGCAATACTAGTAACCAATGGTAATCCTATTGTTTCCAAGTGTTTTTTAGATGAAAAAAGACTTAGTTTTTTTGAGAAGTTTGTTATAAGCCAAGAAAAAGATATCAAAAACGTGAGACCAAAGATAAAAAATAAATGTAAAACACGTTTTTGAAATTACTTACATATCAGTCAATCAGTCAGGTCTGTCGCACTGCTTTCCAACCAGGGCAAAGCCCCATACCTAACTAGGGTACCAAACTGACCGAATGGGTCAACTATGAATGGGGATAGCCTATCTTTTGACAACTTGTAAATAAGTGTGTCATTGTTTGTAGCGTTCTTGTCCTAATTCATTTATAATAATTTCATATGGGTATCAAAGACATTCCTCTTTCAACAACACCTCCGGTTCCACAAGGCATTCCTGTGCCGCCTTCGCTTGAATCTATTATTCAAACCACTAAGGGCCAGATTACGAACGATCCTCAATCAGGGAGTATCTTGAAACTCCTTGGTGAAAATGGTTTCAAGGAAAAG
>CAYZZD010000098.1:0-2716 GCA_964482675.1 uncultured Candidatus Saccharibacteria bacterium | reverse complement strand
CACGTAAAATATAGTCGCGCTGGATCAATACCAAGCTCTTTCGTCAGAAATACCCACATCCATGGAATTTGCTCATGCTTAAAATAGTCACCTAACGACCAATTACCCAGCATCTCGAAAAATGTTGTATGACGATTGTCACCAACCTCTTCGATGTCTCCCGAGCGAAAACAAATCTGAGAATCGGCAAGTCGAGTTCCCATAGGATGTTTTTCACCTAAAAGATATGGGATCATCGGCTGCATGCCCGAACCGGTAAATAGGGTTGTAGGATCATTTTGCGGAATAATCGCAACAGAAGGCAAAATAGCGTGTCCTCGTGCAGCAAAAAAGTCCAAGAAACGCTTACGGATTTCATTTGATGATAGACTTTGCATAACGCAAAGACTATAACAGATTCTATGTAATAAAAAAAGGCCGAGCCTGGCCTTTTTTAAAATTATTTTTCTTCCGGATGCCCTCCTTCAAGGTGGACTTTTTGGCGAATTCGATCTTCGAATGATCGTGTGCCCGAAAGCACAAATAGTGTAAGAAGCGTAGCAACGAGGGCAAAAAAGATGTATCCAAATCCACACGCCATACCTATCGCTGCGGCTGCCCACATTGCAGTGGCCGTCGTGATATTTTCAACATGATCCTTAGTGTGGATGATAATACCTCCGCCGATAAAGCCGATTCCCATGATAACCTGCGCGGCGATGAACACCGGCGAGATACTTAATGACAATATATTATTGCCGTACTGGGCGAAATAATGATGAACTACGATTTCTGATATCGTCACAAACATAGCTGATGCCATTGCAACCAACGCATAGGTTCGCATACCCGCCGCTTTGTGGCGTGCGATGCGCTCGAGACCGATAATCATGCCGAATACCAGGGCGCATACAATGCGCACAATCATTATTGAAATTACTGGATCAATCATGGCACGAGTATACCATGATATGTATTAAGCAACAATTCCCCCACCAATGCAGGTGTTGCCGTCATACAGGACTATTGATTGACCCGAGGCAATTAATTCTTCGGGGTTTTCAAATAGTATCGTTAGAGTCGTACTGTTTTGCTTAATTTGTACTTGATAGCGTTTACCATGATACCGAAACGCCGCATCATATATCTTATTATCCTTTATTACTGTACGTAAAACACTATCAGTAAGCGTGTATTCTTTTTTTGATTGCCCCGCCTGTATATATTCGTCATGAGTACCAACCGTAAGTGTATTTGTTTTTTGATCGCGGCCAATTACGTACAACGGTTCGTGTGTACTGCCCTTTTCGTTTTGCGCGTTAAAGCCGTGACGCTCGCCATAGGTATATAGTTCGACTCCTTGATGCGTCCCAATTGTTTTTCCAGCACTGGTAACCACTGGCCCTTCTGTAACTTGAATGTAATGTGCCAAAAATTCCTTCATGTCAACCAATCCCAAAAAGCAGATGCCCTGCGAGTCTTTTTTTTGCGCAACAGGGATATGAAACTTTTTAGCTAAGTTGCGCACTTCTGTTTTAAGTAAATTCCCAACCGGAAAAATGGTCTTTGATAATATATCCGGCGACAATGTCCACAAAAAATATGATTGGTCTTTGCTTGCATCTTTTGCAAGAACCAGATGGAATGCTCCGTTGACTGTCGCTATTTGGGCATAATGTCCGGTTGCGACAAAGTCGGCACCGTTATTCATTGCCCAGTCAAAAAATAATCCGAATTTAATCTCTTTATTACATAGTACATCTGGATTCGGCGTACGGCCATTGCGGTAGTTTTCGATCATATCTTCGGTTACACGCTTTCGATAGTCCTTGCTTACATCATGTTCTATAAAAGGAATATTAAGCGCTGCGCATACACGCATAGCATCACGGCGTTCGTCTTGCCATGTACAGGTAATCCAATCAGGCTGCCAAGTGCGTAAGTAAACGCCTATTACATCGTAGCCCTGATCTTTTAGTAGTGCCGCCGATACCGCAGAATCCACTCCGCCAGAAAGACCAACAAACACCTTCGCTTTTATTTTTTTTCGAATAAATCCGAACATTATCCCACTATACTTTTTTGCGAATTTCAAGCAACCTCTAATAAGCTTACTTAAGATATTTCGCCTTTTGAGTAACATGCTCATCATATGTTGCAGCATAATGCACCTCGCCGTTAGTATCATGAAGGTAATACCAATACGGTGATTCAACAGGATACAAAGCTGCCTCGATCATTGCTATTCCGGGATTGCCAATCGGCGTCGGCGGTAAACCTTTACGAGTATAAGTATTATAAGGACCATCTTTCGCCAAATCTTCTACAGTCAACTCACTGCTGGTTTTTCCAAGGGTATATTTAAATGTCGCGTCTACCTGCAATGGCATTCCCTTTGCGATGCGTTTATACAGTATGCCTGCAATTGTCTTCGCCTCGGCGGCATTACTTGCTTCTTTTTCTAAAATGGACGCCATAATAAGAACATCATAATCAGGGCGACTTACTGATGCCTTGCGAAGGATTGGCGTAACGTTTTTCTCGAACTCACCGGTCATGCGATCGATCACTGCATCAGGAGTTACTGACCAAAAAAAGTAATACGTATCGGGAAATAATTTTCCTTCATATGCAGTAGCTTTAATGATAAATTGCTTATCGTCAAATTGCGGGAGTATTTTTTTAAGCTCCGTTGCAATTTCACGAACAGTACTTCCCTCGGTGACCGTTAGCCGAA
>CAYZZD010000097.1:0-2757 GCA_964482675.1 uncultured Candidatus Saccharibacteria bacterium | reverse complement strand
TCTGTTGAAGAGCCAGAATATGTAGGTGGTTTTGCTGGATACGTAATGGGTGGTTCAGTGTTTAATTCATATACCGCATCGGTAGTTCATTCGACAGGAAGCGATGGCGACGATGAGATTGGTGGATTTGCCGGTTATGTAGGGGAATCGGTAAACACCATTAAAATTGCTCACTCGTTCGCATCTGCGACACTTACGTCAGATTTAGGTGCGACCCCGTTGGGATTTATTGGACAATACGATACGACATATGAGCGTAATCCTGATGTTGATGACGCCGAAATTGACAACGTATACTTTGATGCAGAAATCGAAGGAACAATTACGTGCTATCGTTCAGGAACTGGTGATGATGTGGTGGGTAGCTCTGAAGGTGGCGCTCAATGTAACTGGGTGAATGGTGAAAATTCAGAGCCGGCATACTTTAAAAATAATGACACCAATCCACCGCTTACGGTCTGGAAATTCGATGAAACATGGGCAACTACTCCGACTGATTTTCCTGCCTTGTTGCTTTCGTCGTACCGTGGCGGAGCACCCCTTGTGGTAACCGGTGAAGTTGAATTGCTTAATAATACTTATGCCGTTGTAGCAAATGCGTTGAGGAGTACGATCGATCACGCAATTATCGAAATTGGTACTGAATTTTCATCAAGCTCAGATTTTACCGGCGCAACGCGTTCAAGCATGGGTACAGAAACAAGCTTTGATGTGGGCAGCTACTCAGTTGAATTAGAAGGTATTACTTGTAATACCTTATATTACTATCGAAGCTATGTCGGCGATGCGACTGACGATGTGCGGGTATATGGCGACACCCGCGAACTTATGACAACTGGTTGTGATGAAGCTTCTGAAGCTCCAGAAGTGGAAAGTGTCTCGCCAGAAGGAGGTAGTATCGGTGCTTCGATTACGACAGATATTGTTGTGATATTTTCACAGCCTATGAATCCTGAAACAGTAAGTGTGTCAGTCGGAGCATGTACGCCGAATTGCCCTGATTATATAGATACATGGAGCGAGGATGGGACTACGCTTACCATGCATGCGGTTGAAGGCACCTATTTCGATTACAATTCAGATTACACGGTAACTATCCTTGAAGCTCAAAATACTGACGGTGTGGACATCGAGAGCGAATACAGTTGGGCATTTACGACTGAGTCTGCTCCCGAGCTTGGTGAATTGGTACTCACTCCGGTACATACTATTCCATCACGGGTTAAAATGAATAACGCTGTATACACTTTTAGTACCAGTGAGGCCATTGAAAATGCTTTTGCGGATGAGACTGGGGATTATCAATTTGACGCAGTTGAATCATCGGGTGGCGAAACGGTAAGTGTGCAGGTGGATCCTGATACACACGAGATTACTTTTACTGGGCTTGAGATTGGCCGTACGTATTCTGTAAGCTTCAGGTTTATTACTGATGATGATGAGGAATCAAACACCTTAGTAATCGGACCATTTACCGTCGTACGTTCAACATCAAGTTCCGGTGGCCGAAGTAAGGCTGCTCGAGCGCGCATACACTCGCAAGCCAGTGTTGTGCCACAGTCAACTTATACATCGCACAGTACTGGTCAGACGAGCGCCGCTAATCTGGGCCCCTTTGTTCGAACGCTACGGTTGGGCATGTCGGGACCAGACGTTCTGGCTCTTCAGAAGTTCCTCAATACCCACGGATTTGCGCTTGCGGTAAATGGAAGTGGTTCGCTCGGGCACGAGACGTCATATTTTGGTATGCTTACTGTAGTGGCTATAAAGAAATTCCAAGCTGCGCATTTATTACAAACCGATGGCATTGTCGGTCCTAAAACATGGGCGGCGTTGCAATTGTTAACCCAATAATCATTATGCAAAAAATTACTCCATCATTGTGGTACGACACTAATTGCGAAGAGGCGATCAACTTTTATATTGATACGTTTAATGCCAATCCGGCAAAAAAACTTGAATCAAAAATTATTAGCATCAAGCGGTATCCAAACGAGGATTTACAGGGCCCTCCGCCGGGCATGGCCGGAAAGGTCTTAACCGCAATTTTTGAACTTGAAGGTATGCGGTATATGGCATTGGATGGTGGTCCGCTATTTAAACCCAACGAAGCAATCTCATTTTCAATCGAATGTGATACGCAGGAAGAGGTTGATCATTTTTGGAATCATCTTGGTGAAGGAGGGGATCCAAACGCACGTCAATGCGGATGGCTGAAAGACCAGTTTGGTTTTTCATGGCAGATTTCGCCTAAGATATTAGGCAAGCTGTTAAGTGATCCTGATCCGGTTAAAGCCGATCGTGTCTTAAAGGCGATGTTGCAGATGAAAAAAATTGATATCCAGAAGCTCGAGGAAGCGTACCGGGGCTAGTATTCGTAATACAATGACTACAAAGCTTCAAAAACTTATGGCTGAGAATATGGGCCTGAATCGGATTCCTTTTTTTAAATATGGATTTATTGAGAATGAAATGCTTTGGGCGCACATGCTGGGAGGGGCAGTCTTAGGAAAAATAATAAACTCGTTTTTATCTCCGCTGGAGACTATTCTTATTATTGCTGGTGTTGCCTTAGTATGGGAAATGATTGAATATGTTTTCGAGACGCCAAATAAAAAACGTATCATTGAAGTGTATGGATCAACCGAGCGCTATCTGTACGATACTGCAGGGGATATTATGGGAGCACTTTGGTTAGCTGCATTGGTCGTCTTTTGATTTTTTTTAAAATCTATGGTAGAATTGAATTATGCAAAG
>CAYZZD010000096.1:0-2792 GCA_964482675.1 uncultured Candidatus Saccharibacteria bacterium | reverse complement strand
GTTGTTGGGCAGAAGACCACAACTACTATGAGCCTTTGCCATGGAAGGCAAAGGCGATCCGGTTTACCTCACTTTTCGTAAAGGTAAGGAGTAGATTATGGTAATAGTAGTACTGTTTTTTACGGGCTGTAAGCTCGGCTGTAAGCTCGGCTGTAAGCTCGGTAAATGTATCGAGTATCTCAGCTATTTCACATTGAACAGGAATAGGTGGTAACGGAATTTGAACCTTCTTCATTCTCTCTTTGGACACATTGAATCGTGTTACACCACTTGCCGTTCGTACAATCTGCTTTCGGAGGGCTTCGGAACGGAAAAGATATTTTGAGAATCCTGGCAGTAACAACGAATTGTCAAAAAGACGAAACCCGAAACAAAAGCTATTCAGGTATAGAGGCTCGTCGGATTGGGTGGATAGCACCGATGACATTCCGCATTCATTTGGCGTTTCGGATGAACCTGTGAAAAGAACATCACCATGCTGTACGGTGTTTTGTCGCTCTGTTGCACCGACCTTAACCATATCGGAAATATCTGTGTTTACCGCAAGGTTACTAAACACATTCATGTAGGTTATGAACTTAGCATTGCCACCTGTGAAGTCCTCTTTGGTCTTGCCCATTAGCCCACCGTAAAACTCACCGAGTTCGCCAAGCGTTTTGTATTTGACACCGTCAGCGCAGTGTTCAGATAATAAATCTTCAAGCTTGCTCATCTTCCAGCCTCCTCGGTAATCTCTTTTAGGGTACGCCCCTTATCGTCTTTCCAAGCAATCAGCCCATTAGTGCTACTACCAGTGACGAAATTTGCGGCGGTTGAAGCACTCATAAATGAAATATCTTCAATAACCACGCTATCCTTAACAACATTAATCCTGTTTTTTTCAATCGTACCTGTACCACGGAATTTTTTGGTGTAAGAGATAGAATCAGAGACCTGTGAACCCTTAAGCACGGTTAGCCTTTTGCTCGCTAGGTCATACTCCCCAATAGCTGATACATTCTTTTTCTTTCTAATCAAATAAAGAGTCAACAATTTGTTCATCCTTAAATCTCCGTAATAATGGCGTTAATTTTACTTCGGAGCTTGTCGATCTTACCTACGGTGAACTTTATCTCCTCATTTAGTTTTTGAATGTCGATCACTTCACGATCATCTTTCGCTTCCACATAGGAACTAACAGAAAGGTTATAGCTATTCTTAACAATAGCGTCGTAATCCACACAATTCGTAAAATGATCGATATGGGTTTTTGAATCGAAAACCTTCATAATCTGTGCGATATGGTCTTCGGTCAGGATATTGTTGTTCGTTTCCTTCTTGAAAAGCTCACTGGCATCGATGAACTGGGTTTTGGTATCGGTCTTGTGCTTGGAAAGCACAAGAATATTCACCGCTATAGTAGTTCCATAAAAAAGGTTTGGAGCTAAGGATATCACCGTTTCTATATAGTTATTGTCGATAAGGTATTGGCGTATTTTCTGCTCCGCACCACCACGATAGAAGATACCAGGAAAACACACGATAGCCGCACGGCCTTTGCTGGAAAGGTAACTTAAAGCATGGAGTACAAAAGCAAAATCGGCTTTGGACTTGGGTGCAAGAACACCTGCGGGAGCAAAACGGTCATCGTTAATCAGCGTTGGGTCGTCGCTCCCAATCCAAGTCACTGAATAGGGCGGATTTGAAACTATGGCATCAAAAGGTTTTTCGTCACTAAAATGCGGATCAAGAAGTGTATTGCCCAGAGCGATGTTAAACTTGTCGTAGTTGATATTGTGCAGGAACATGTTCATTCTGGCCAGGTTGTATGTCGTGTGATTGATTTCTTGCCCGAAAAAACCATCCTCGATGATGTGAGCATCGAAGTGCTTTTTTGCCTGGAGAAGCAAAGATCCTGAACCGCAGGCGGGGTCATAGATTTTATTGACTGCCGTTTGCTTATGCATGGCCAACTGAGCAATCAATCTGGAAACATGCTGTGGGGTAAAAAACTCACCACCTGATTTTCCGGCGTTGGCTGCGTAATTGGAGATAAGAAACTCGTAAGCATCGCCGAAAAGATCAATTTGGTTATCATGAAAATTACCAAACTTTAGTCCGGCAACACCTTTGAGTACCGCTGCCAAGCGAGTGTTTTTCTCGTTTACAGTATTACCAAGGCGGTTGCTGGTGGTGTCGAAATCGGCGAAAAGGCCTTTTATATCGTGTTCGGACAGATAGCCATTGGCTGAACTTTCGATTGCCGTGAAGATGGCCGCCAAATCGGTGTTCAAATTGGGGTTTTCGTTGGCATTTTGGGCTACATTCACAAAGAGCTGACTGGGATAAATGAAATAGCCCTTTGTTTTGATGGCATCGTCTCTGATTTCGGCAGTAATTACAGAGTCTTGAAGTTCGGCATAATTAACGCTTTCATCACCAGCTTCGATATAGTTTGAAAAGTTTTCACTAATAAATCGATAGAAAAGAGTTCCTAAAACGAACTGTTTAAAATCCCAGCCATCCACGGAACCTCTAACATCGTTGGCGATTTTCCATATTTGGGACTGTAGTTCGGCTCTTTGCTGGATGCTTGACATATATGTTACTCCTGTCTTTATCTAGTTATCGACTCTTGATTTTACTGCAAAATGCGATTTTGTTAAATCACAGGCTATCGTTTGCCCATATATAACATTTAGCTAATATTGATTATATCATTTTCAGTATTTTCGTTCCCCCGCCCGGAGGGTCTGCATAACATTTGCTTAACCTGCACGAAGTGTCAGGTTGAAGCAGTTGTTGGATGCTCC
>CAYZZD010000095.1:0-2981 GCA_964482675.1 uncultured Candidatus Saccharibacteria bacterium | reverse complement strand
TTAATCATTTGGATTTTGCTCGAAATAGTTTCGAACTTTGTCCAATAAACACCGCAAAAAATCGAACTTATTTTGTACAATTGAGACCGCACAAGAAAAAAGATATATTATTCTTGAAAAACAAGCCCTTGTGTATCACCCCTATTTCGTGTTAGACTAGGGTCTGTAAGTGTTCTCGTGTTCTCCATCTGTAAGATGATTCGCAACAAGAGAAAGGTCAGCTTACAGGATTAGTTATTATATTTAGGACACTATTTTGTATGTCAACACGACTATACGTAGGGGGTATTTCATGGAATACCACCGATCAACTATTACAAGAAGCTTTTGCAGCTTACGGAAATGTAACTTCTGCACGAGTTGTTACTGATCGCGAAACTGGCCGCTCACGCGGATTTGGATTCGTTGAAATGAGCACAGAAGATGAAGCGCAAAAAGCTATCGCAGGCCTTAATGGTACTGAACTTGATGGGCGCACAATCAATGTGAGTGAAGCTCGCCCACCAGAACAAAATGGAGGCGGTTTCCGAGGAGGTAATCGTGGAGCAGGTGGCAACGGAGGATTCCGTGGTGGCAACCGCTACTAAGTAGCTTTTAAACAAAAAAACCGGCTTGTGCCGGTTTTTTTGTTGAGCGTAAGAATTACTTTTGCTCGCAGGTTCCTGTGGTGCAACTGCAATCACATTTTTTACCCCAAATATTTGCAAGAGCAAAACAGCCAGGGCCGCTTAAAAACAATGATACTCCGGCAAATGCATACACAAGAGTTGGGATAGCGGTATTGAATCCTGTTGCTTTTGCGGTCAAAATTGTCGCACCGAGCATGATAATCACCACGATTACTGATGCAATTCGGGTGAAGATTCCTGCAATCAATGCCGCGCCAGCTGCGATTTCGCCGATAGTGACGAGCCATGCAATAACTACTGAAAGCCCCATGGACGCAAAGAATCCGATGATCATTTCCATATTCATGAGTTTGATTATTCCTGAATAAAGGAACAAGGCACCTATGACCATGCGAAGTACTAATGCGGCGCTTCGGAAGCACACCTTATTTGAACACATAACTTGATTCATACTTGTGATATTTAAACTATTACTAAAAATAATGACCAGTATAGCATGCCGGGGTATTGTCGAGTACTGAAGTGCATCTATATAAAAACCCCCTCAAGTGATCAGCGATGGCGAGCTCCACAACAAACGTCCTATGTGAGTGCGATCGCTGATCCTAGAAAGGGCTTTTGGTCGGATGTCCATTGTAGTACATTTTACCTTTATCTACAAGCACAATATTCATAACCTGTGGCAACATATGTAATACGGAGGCTTGTAGATTTGGCAATCTTGTAATTGCGAAAGCAGGGTGATATGCTCGAAAGATATGGTATTCACACAGATCAAAAAAGCGCTTTTTCCTGATGCTTCGGCGTCGTTTTTAAAGACGGCGCATAAGATAGTTGCTCAAATAAACGCATACGAGCCAGCCTACGAAAATCTCACTGACGATGAACTGCGTACCAAGACTCATGAATTCAAGGAGCGCCTTGCAGCAGGAGAAACACTTCGTGATTTACTACCCGAAGCATACGCGGCAGTGCGTGAAGCAGCGAAGCGTACCTTAGGGCAACGACACTACGATGTGCAACTTATTGGTGGTATTGCGCTATTTAATCGCATGATTTCTGAAATGAAGACTGGCGAAGGAAAGACGCTGGTTGCAACGCTGCCGATTTATTTGCATGCTCTTGCCGGAAAAGGTGTCCATCTGATTACCGTGAATGACTATCTTGCTCGCCGCGACGCTAGTTTAATGGGGCAAGTCTATTCCTTTTTAGGTCTTACGGTTGGAGTTATTAATGACAATCAAAAGTCATTTGTGTATGACCCGAGCATCGAGAAAACCGAGGAGGGGGAGGTGCTTGATGAAAATCGCGACATGACTGGTTCATTTCGAGTTGCAGAAAGTTTCTTACGCCCTGCCAGCCGTGTAAACGCCTATGCATGTGATATCACTTACGGAACAAACAGTGAATTTGGTTTTGATTATTTGCGCGACAATATTGAGTATGCCGAAAAAGATTTACGCCAACGTGATTTTAATTTTGCAATTGTGGACGAAGTGGACTCGATTTTGATTGATGAGGCGCGCACACCCTTGATTATTTCCGCTCCAACCACCGAATCAGAAGATCTTTATGTTCGTTTTGCTTCGATTGTTCGTAATTTAAAAAAGGATGAGGATTATACTGTCGATGAAAAATTGAAAGCGATTCAGTTGACCGAAGCGGGAATTTCCAAGGCGGAAAAGGCGCTTGGGCTCGAAAATATTTACACCGATGCGGGAATAAAATATGTGCATCATTTGGAAACCGCCGTTCGGGCCAAGGCTTTGTACGAGAAAGATACGGATTATGTTGTCAAAGATAATGAAATTATAATTGTCGATACTTTTACTGGCCGTTTGCAACCTGGTCGTCGTTGGTCCGAAGGTTTGCATCAGGCGATCGAGGCAAAGGAGGGAGTCAAGATTCAAAAAGAGTCACGGACTTTTGCTTCGATTACTTATCAAAATTATTTCCGTTTGTATAAAAAGTTGTCTGGTATGACGGGTACGGCCCTGACCTCGGAAGAAGAGTTTTACAAAGTTTATTATATTGAAACTTTTCCTATTCCGACAAATCGTCCGATCAAGCGAGTGGATAAAAATGATTTAATTTTTCAAACCGAGCACGGCAAGTTTTTGGCGGTTGCAAAACGGGCCAAAGAATTGCAGGTCATGGGTCAGCCAGTTTTAATTGGTACCGCTTCGATTGATAAGAATGAAGTTTTGTCTGGATACTTGGCGCGGGCGGGTGTTAAACATAGTGTTTTGAATGCCAAGAATCATGAAAAAGAGGCCGAGATTATCGCCGCGGCCGGTGTTAGGGGCGCGGTGACAGTCGCAACAAATATGGCCGGCCGCGGTGTTGATATCA
>CAYZZD010000094.1:0-3033 GCA_964482675.1 uncultured Candidatus Saccharibacteria bacterium | reverse complement strand
GTCCTAAAAATCGTATAGATACTTTTACTTCTTGTAACCATTATATTTTAAACTCCTTAGCACCACCATCTTCTAAGTAATTGGGCATTTGATTAAAATAGCCTTAGAAATTAACGAAAACGTCGATTTGCCCGTCTGCCAGAGCCATAAATCAAGATTTCTGACCTTGGCAGGCGAGCAACATTCCTTATAAATTCTCAAAGTCCTTGCTTGAGTAAGTATAGCAAGCGCTTGCTATTTTGCAAGTGGCTTATCCTCCTTTGAAGAAGCAGACTTTTTCCATCGCTTTTCAGCACCAAGAAGGCCCATTTTTTTGAAATGGTCCTTCCCGTACTTTTGCTTGGTTTTCTGGCCTCCCTTTTTACCAAGCGCCTGCGCTGCCTTACTCTTCATGCAAAGAATTATAGCAAGCGCTCTTTATTTGTACAAACTTAGTTTCCCCTGAATTGTCTATATCTTTTCTCGGCTTGTTTGCCGTACATCATTGTGTAGACCATTGAGCTTTCGATGCAAGAGTGACCAAGAATATTAGTTACATCAGAATTTGATCCACCTTTTTCAATAATGTCGCGGCCCATATGATGTCGCATTGAGTGTGCGTTTAATGGACGCTTGAGACCGGCCTTATTTGAATAGCCTCGAAGCATCTCACATACACCACTCGGCTTAAATCGATCACCTCGGGTTTTATTTGCGCCAGAGTTATGAATCGAAATAAACAAAGCATTTGGATCGCGCAAGACATTCATTTTTTTGAATCTCTCTCGTCTCTCGATCCACTTGTATATGGCCTTGCTCGTTTCCTGTGTCCAGAAAATTTCTCTCAATGGACGGCGTGTCTTTGCCTTTTCAGTCTTGATCAATGCTTTATTGTTTACCAGATCCAAGTCATCCATATCTAAGGATAGGATCTCGCCATTTCGAGCTCCTGTATCCCATAAAAGTCGGATAATCGCTTCGTTTCGTACATTTCTTGGATCAGTATTCTTAGGTATCACATCAAGCAACTGCACAAATTCTTCTGGAGTCGCAACACGCGGGATTTTGTATTGCTTTTGCGGAATCGGAATAAGATTCTCATTTAAAACACGCCACCCTCGGAGGTTACAGAACTCAAAAAATTTCTTGAGTGCCATACACTTCGAAATAAAGCTGTTGTGCGCCCAACCAATCTCTCTCATAAGATTGAGATATTCCATTACATCATTGAGACTTACGTTCTCGATTTCAGGATTCCGTAAAAACAAACAAAATAGGCGAAGATCCTTATCGTTCCCACTTGTTGTAGTACGATTTATCTTGAACGTGCGCCAGTTTGTGAATTCATCTATTGCGTCTTTGAATAACATAATAATTTTAGACAACCAAAAAGCCCACTCGGATGCTAGTCACAAGTGGGCTTTTGGAGCGACCAACAGCCTTGCGGCGTGGCGCTATCCCTAGCTAGGGAGATATGCTTTCGCATATCGCTCCTATCATACCAAAAAAGGCATGATAAAGCTACGGGGGCAAAAGTCCATTGCTAGCATCAAGTCTTGTCGACCGATCCCTTTCGGGACAATGAACGGTGTTTAGTTGTACTCGTTATTATTATCCTCTCACAAAAAAATGTCAACAGTAAATACGCAAAATTGTCCTTACAAAATAAGGACAATTCTTTATTTTTTCTTTAACTTTTATTTATAAAAACTTTAGATTTGTCCTTATTTTATTTTTGCTCTTCCCTATCAATTTGTGGTAAAAATAGTTATATGAGCAAGATTGAAATTGATCCATTCGAAAATCTCAGAAAAAACGGACACATCTGGGAAGGAGAAAAAGCTACTTTATGGTATCACGAAAAAATGGATGGGTCATTCGTCTTAACTGTCTTGTACGATTTTGAAAATCAAAAGCGTCACCTTCACTTAGAGATAAACAACAAGAAACAAAAAGTGGAATTCAAGAATGAAGAGCTTTCGAAGGATCTCTATCAACACATACTGATGGAAATCGAAAGATTCAAAGGTATAGCAAAGCTATAAAATCTCGCTCTGTGCGAGGTTTTTATTTATACCACATGCGCACACCTTTATGATGAGAACAAGTGCCTTTTCGATTAGCGCTGTAGCTATATGTTCCATCTCGACAAAGCGCAGTCGGACCATAATTTGAAACTTTTGCTTTAGCCTCTACGATTTGAGCGCCAGAAACAAGAATCGTTCCAACAATGAAAGCTGATGCAAGAATTTTTTTCATACTTAGTATTGATTAAACTGGTCCGGATTGACATCACTTGATGCAGCATTCCCTCCGACTACGGGATTAAGTGTTACGCTCCAAGCGGAAGCCTCGGTCTCACTTGTAGTGAAATCAAACGTCTCATCAAAGGCCTGAAAATGGGCATTACGATTGAATTTCTGCTCGGTAGCGTTCCAGTCAGTACCTTGAGCGAAAGCAAGCCAATAAACACCATCCGAGATATTTTGCATAGTGTAGGTACTGTTCGCCTTAATGTAGACAGTAAGGACCGAAGCGCCACCGGAAATCAGCTTGGCGACCGCGTCATAGCTTGTACCATTTGAAATTTTAAGCTCTCCTTCCCCCTGAAGATACGCTGTTCGCTTTTTAAGGACCGTTCCTGTTGCTAACGAATTGCCCGGAGTAAGGTCTGGTTTGTAGTCAGTGACTTGTTCGGCTTTTGCTGCTGTTGAAGGCGCTGGGAGTGCTGCCGTTGTCTCACTGCTGCTGTCATCCGAAAATACACCTACCAGAATAAAGAAGATGATCAGTCCAACAAACCAATACTTGCGAACGTATGATAAAGGATTCTTTAGAAAATCTTTCATAAATAATTTTTGCTACTTTTAATGTTTACGCTTAGGCGACTGAAAAAATAGAATCGCTGCGACTATATCTACGATGGACCACAAAAAGTGTCCAAAATAAAGAGGATTGATGGGATTAAAAACAAGACCTATCACGATCATTATGATCATCCATTTCTGATCTTTTTCCTTGTGATACAGATAGACTGAAAAGGCTGCTGCTCCG
>CAYZZD010000093.1:0-3064 GCA_964482675.1 uncultured Candidatus Saccharibacteria bacterium | reverse complement strand
GTCTTGTTTTGTAGCGCAGCTATTTATTTTTTCCATACCCTTACCGACGAGCGTATGCCGCGCCTGCTTATTGCAACTCTTTCGTTAATTGCACTGATTCCGTTTGCTGTTACGGTCATGGGTATGTCAGTGGGCGATTTATCGTACGCATACTGCGAGGTAGCAAATAGCACTTTTCTGACCTACTATAAACTCGCAGTGGAGATACTTGCAGTGATGTGGCTTGTTGCCGGCGCAGCACGTTTGTATATAAAACATCATGTAGATCGCGCGCAGATTGCCATAGTGGCGACTTCGCTAGTTATGTTTATCGCAGTGTTTTCGTTCACTGACCTTATTTCATCATTAACGGGTGTCTATGAAATTGGATTGTATGGTTTATTCGTCCTACCGCTTTCACTGGTACTTATCCTGTTTGTAATTGTACGGGGAAGTTTATTTAAAATGCGCGAATACGGTATTCAGGTAGGAGTTTTTTCATTTATTATCCTTGTTGCATCTCAGTTTTTATTTATCGAAGACACCACCGGACATATCCTCAATGCCATTACCCTTATACTGTCACTGTTAATCGCTTACACTTTAGCAAAACAGGTAAGCCAAGAGCATGCCCATCAGAAAGATGTTGAAGAGCTTAATGTGCGTCTTGCCGATTTAAATCAGCAGAAAAATGAGTTTCTTTCTCTTGCAACGCATCAACTTCGTAGCCCGCTTACCTCTATCAAATGGGGAATCGAGGCGGTCGAAGATGCGGGTACTCAAAATTTATCTGAATTGCAAACCAAAACGTTGTATCATATTGCCACAACAGTCAATGATCTTATTCGTGTAGTGGGGGATCTGTTGGATACTTCTAAAATTGATCAAGGCAAGCTTACTCTTAATAAGACTGCGGTTGATATAGAAAAAATGGTGCGCAAGGTTGTTGATGAGTTTGCAATCGTCGCAGGACATAAGGGTTTGTCGTTGATTCCGGATATTGCGGTTCTGGCACGTCCGCTTATGTATACTGGCGATGAATCGAAATTGCAACAGGCGATTACCAATTTAATTGATAATGCAATTAAATATACACCAAATGGCTCGGTCAAAGTCTCATTACGTGATGATCCAAGTACGATTACTATTGCTATTTCTGACACTGGAGCAGGAATCCCTGAATCAGAACTACCGAAACTTTTTGCAAAATTTGTACGTGGTGAGGCGGGCAAGAAAGCCAGTGGAGGTTCTGGCCTTGGTTTATATTTAGTGAAGCAAGTAATCGAAATGCATGGAGGTAGTGTCTCTGCTGCTTCTGCGGGCGAGGGCCAAGGAGCTACATTTACGATCACACTACGGAAGAACTAGTTATTTTTCTGTCTTTTGATGATGATATACAATAGTACGGCGATACCGACTCCTAAAAAGATTACTCGTACAAGTTCGGGAACATTTCCAAAGTAACGTAGTGCACCGTAAATAGCAATAAAGCCACCAGTTACCATCAAGGCGATTGAAAGCAGGTGCAGAGTTACGAAGGTGCTGATCAAAAGGAGAAGTAATCCAATGGCAACAATTGCAATAAACATATTGCGCTCGAAAATTTTATTCGCACTTTCATATGCTTTGTTGCAAGTATAGGTAATATTGCATGAACCGGTTATGGCATCTTTTGTGGGGCGTGTTTCCTCTAAGGTAGGTGCAACCGCATATGACGACCATTGTCCGCCGTCGGCAACGCAGTCTTTCTCAGTACCATATTGTTTGGCATATAAACTATCAGGGCAGTAGGTGTTATATTCGGGCTTATTGAAAATCAGCTGAAATAAGCGAGTGGTAAAAGTGGTTACCAGCACTAAAAAACAAATTACTAATATTGTGCGGGTAAGATAGGTTGGGAATTGTTTTAAAAAGTCGTTCATGTGTCGATAGTATAGCATCTATAGGGGAGTAAAATCCAAGGGACAGTTTTTATACAACCTTTTCCAAGGACCCGAATATTTGCGTGCTCGCAAATTTCGTCCGCCTCAGGGCCAAGCCCTTCCGGCGAGCCCTTGGAAAAGGTTGTATGGGGATATTTTCGGAATATGTGAACATCGTGCTATGATATTTGGATATGGATCCTAAAATTCCCGTTGTTGATATTCATGCGCATGTAAATTTTGCGGTCTTTGCCGATGATTATGATGCGGTACTCTTGCGTGCCCGCGATAACAATGTCGCACTCATTAACGTGGGTACCCAGCTTGATACATCAAAAAAAACTGTCGAACTAGCAGAACAGTATCCTCATGTGTTCAGTTGCGTCGGACTCCATCCGGTGCATACTGCAAAATGTCATCACGATGCCGAAGAAGTGGGGGAAGGAGGCGATGAATTTGTTTCACGCGCAGAAGTGTTTGAAGCGACCGAATATGAAAAAATGCTAACACAAAAAGTGATTGCAGTCGGTGAATGCGGTTTGGATTATTATCGGGTTGAGGATACTACATATGCAGTGCAAGAAAAAATATTCCGTGATCAACTTGATTTTGCATTGATGCATGATTTGCCATTGATGCTGCACGTGCGACCAACAAAGGATACACAAAATGCATACGAGGATGTTATAAAAATCCTTGCTGAATATAAAATTACGTATCCAGATTTGCGCGCAAATGTGCATTGTTTTACTGGCTCACTTGAAACTGCCAAAAAATTTATTGAACTTGGCTGCACAATTTCGTTTACGGGGATTGTTACATTTGCCTCTCAATATGACGAAGTCATAAAATGGGTTCCAGCTGATATGTTTATGGTGGAAACCGATTGCCCATACCTGACCCCAAAGCCGCATCGAGGTCAACGAAATGAACCATCATATGTGCGATATGTCCTCGAACACATTGCGAAAGTGCGCGGTGAAGATGCTGATGCGCTGGCTTTGAAAGTACTTGCAACCACCGAGGCATTTTTTAAGACCAATTTTTCTTTGCTCTTTTCGTAATGTTTTGTGGTATTTATCATGGTATACTGACGCTATGAAAAATAGCCAGTTCGAAGGCGTATCATACACAAAGAAGGGCATTGACTCCGCTCATGCTGC
>CAYZZD010000092.1:0-3158 GCA_964482675.1 uncultured Candidatus Saccharibacteria bacterium | reverse complement strand
TGAACATGATCGAATGGAAGGATCAATCGAACGGCCGATCCATGGGGCAGTGACGATTGCGTTAGGTGTCTGCGTTGCGGTTTTCGCATTGTTATTTTTGCGAACGGTATGGCTGCAGACGGTAGACAAGAAGCAGTATCAGCAAATCGCCGAATCGAACCGTTTTGATCGCACTATTGTTTTCGCGCCACGAGGTGTCATCTTTGATCGTAATCAAAAACCGCTGGCATGGAATACTATTACGAAATTGTCGCGGAAAGATCACGATGGGGTCATTTCAACCATTGAAGTGCCTACCCGCACGTACGGTGCCAGTCCAGGATTTGCGCATGTGCTGGGGTATGTACGATTGCCTGAGGTGGACGATAAGGGTTTTTTTTGGCGTACCGAGACAATCGGTGAGACGGGAATAGAAAAGATTTATGACGATGCGCTTTCTGGTACAAATGGGTATACCGTCATCGAGACTGATGTGGGGGGCACCAGTCAAAACTCGCATGTAGCCCAGCCGGCAGTTGCGGGTGAAAATATCACCTTGTCTATTGATGCAGATTTACAAACACATCTTGCACAAGAAATCGGGCGCGTTGTTGATTCTTCGGGATATGGCGGAGGTGCTGGTGCGATCATCAATGTCCATACTGGTGAAATGCTTGCACTGACTAGTTATCCTGAATTCGATCCATTATTGCTAACTCAGGGAGGTAATAGTGATAAATTACATACAATGCTGACATCGAGCCGCAATTATTTTTTGGATCGTGCGGTCTCGGGATTATATGTACCCGGTTCGGTCATGAAACCATTTATAGCTTTGGGGGCTCTTGATAAAGGAGTTGTTACGCCGCAGACTACGGTGTATTCGACGGGAAAACTTGAAATTCCTAACCCGTATAATCCTGCGTTGTCCTCAATTTTCAAAGATTGGCGACCTGAAGGCCATGGGGTAACTAACGTGTACCATGCGATTGCTGATTCAGTGAATACGTATTTCTATGAAGTAACGGGCGGATATAAAAATCAAAAGGGAATCGGTATCGCAGGTATCGAAGAATACTCGGAGCTTTTTGGCATTGCTCAGAAAACAGGGATCTCGCTGGGCGAAGAAAAACAAGGCGTCATTCCTTCTCCTGAATGGAAGGCAAAAACTTTCAAGGACGGTACGTGGCGATTGGGAGATACCTATATTAGCGGTATCGGACAATTCGGATTTCAGGTTACTCCGCTTCAGATGTTGCGTGGTATCGCGGCAATCGCAAATAACGGCACCTTGCTAAAACCCATCCTGGTGCCGCAGTTCGAAAAGCAAGAACTTACTCCAGTCGATAAGAATATCAGCGCAGAAAACTATCAAGTGATTCGCGATGCTATGCGACAGACCGTCACTGAAGGAACAGCAAAGAATCTAAATTTCCCTTTCATGCATGTTGCGGCAAAAACCGGTACTGCGCAGGTAGGAAAAAATAACGCCCAGTTAAATTCATGGGTCGTCGGCTTTTTTCCATACGAGAATCCTCAATATGCCTTTGTGGTCTTACTTGAGCATGGACCGAAGACCGGCGCTTTTCCGGCAACTGAAGTCATGCGCGCCTGGTTTAGTTATATTTTCAATAGCAATCCTAATTGGTTTGTCGCGTTGAATTCATAAAGCAAAAGAGTATACTGGCACTACTGCTATGGCCGAAACCAAGATTTGTCAGAATTGCGAAAACTCATTCGAAATCGCGGATGATGATTTTGCATTTTATGAAAAGATGCAAGTGCCTGCGCCAAAATGGTGTCGTGACTGCCGCCAGCAACGCCGATACGCTTACCGCAACGAGCGGACATTGTATCGTCGTGAATGCGATTTGTGTAAAAAAAGTACGGTAACAATTTATTCTCCAAACAAGCCCTATAAAGTGTATTGCGTATCCTGCTGGTGGGGAGATGCCTGGGATCCCGCAGCATATGGCCGTGATTTTGATTTTTCGAGACCTTTTTTCGAACAATTTTCTGCCCTTCAGCATGAAGTTCCACGCATGGCACTTTTGACAAAAAATAGTATCAATTCGGAATATACTAATCATTGTGGAGAAAATAAAAATGCTTACATTTGTTTTGCCACGTTTACCAGCGAAAATGTTTCGTATTGCAATTGGACGATGAATTCGCGCGACTGTTGTGATTGTGGATGGATTTATGAAAAAGGCGAACGCTTATACGAATGTATTGATAGTCAGTATTCGTACCAGTCGCAATACTGCCTTTTGCTTAACAACTCATCAAACTGCTTCTATTGTTATGATGTAAGCGGATCAAGCGATTGTTTCCTATCGTGCAATATCCGTGGAGGGCACTATATTTTTAAAAATCAACAACTAGCAAAAGAGGAATACCAAGAAAAAATAAAACAATATGATCTTTCGAAATATTCTGTCCGAGTGCAGCTATTTAACGAATTTAAAGAAATGATGAGCAAGGATGCAGTTCATAAGTACATGCAAGGTGAGCGCACTATTTCATCGCTGGGGAGTCTCCTTTTTAACTGCAAAAATGTAGTAGAAGGGTACGAGTGTGATAAATGTGAGGACAGTAAATATATTTACGGTACTTTGGGTATTTCTGATTCGATGGATATTTACCACGCAGGTATAAAATCAGAAGGATGTTATGAATTGCACGGCTGCGTACGCGCATATAATTTGCAATTTTGCCATTTGTGTTATGACAACTCGCATCTGCAGTATTGTGATTCGTGCCAGAATAGTCAGAATCTTTTTGGGTGTGTATCGGTTAAAAAAGGCGAGTATATGATCTTTAATAAAAGGTATTCAAAAGAAGAATACGAAGCATTGAAAGCAAAGATTATCGAACACATGAAATCGACCGGTGAATATGGTGAATATTTTCCGCCGTCAATCGCCCCTGTTTACTACAACGAGACACGCGGGGCAATATACATGCCGCTTTCGAAAGAAGAAGTTTTGGCTCGGGGTTGGCAGTGGGAAGAAAAAATTCCTGGGGTTTTCGGAAAAGGTACAGTAACAATGCAAGACGTACCCGATAGTATTACAGATATTACGGATGAGTATATTTCAAATATTTTTACTTGCGAAACATGCACTAAAAACTTTAATATTATTCCTGACGAATTGGTGTTTTATAAGCGCGAAAAA
>CAYZZD010000091.1:0-3160 GCA_964482675.1 uncultured Candidatus Saccharibacteria bacterium | reverse complement strand
GTTACTTTCGATATTATGAGTACCTGCCGATGCACGCAGCACCTTTGATTCAAGCGGCTGAGCAGTGATGATGCCTCGGATCGTAATCGTCGCTGAACCACCAGGATCAATTGATTCAATATTCCACAAATGATTACTTTGTAGTGGTTGCGGGTCGCTGGAAACAAATGAAAATCCGGGCGGATATACCGCGTCGACAATCAAATCATTGAGCACATTAGGGCTTTTGTTGGTTACAATAACGCGATAAGGAACTGTTTGCCCAGCAACAACCGACGTATCGCTATCGATCACTACGTTTAAGGGTGTAGACCTGATCTGAACGGACACTTTGGCTGTTTTAGTAAAAATCGCATTCGAATTTGGCACATGATATTCCAAGGTAGCAGTAATAGGTAGCTGATCCCCTTCGGCACCGTACAGCACTACCGAATAATCATGGGTAGCGGTTGCACCAATCGCAATATCCTTAAGTGCCACCCTGCTTGTTGCCTCGGAAACACCACTTGCATTGGTCACTCCACTTTTAGTCGGTTCGGGGTATGACAAGATAAGATCAGTTAATTCAAGTGGCACGGTTCCCTTATTGGCAACCGACACTGAAACCGTTGTCGGACTACCACCGTCGACAAACGGCGGCGCATCGATAGCAATATCGATCGTACTATTGGCATTCGGAGACGAAAAAATACTTGATTTGACCAAGGCGAACAAGACTACCAGTGCACAAATGGCACATGAGATGATAAAAAATATTTTTGCTCCCTTATGGGCTTTATGCATATGAGTATCAGGAGGTATCGGATCATTCCCCCACGCGTTTTGGACTTCAAGCTGCTTGCCTACCAACGGCGGGCGGTAATCAGTGTTCGGTCGACGCAATCCGTATTCGGTATCACGATCTAATGTATCCAAAGGGTTTTCGTTGGGAGTTTTTTCGTCTGCCATACTTACAGAAGTATATCATATTATGTATCCAAAAATTGACCCTGAATCCGCATTTGACTCATTTTAAATTATGTATTAATATCCTCACCAATCAAAATAAAAAAGATGGTATCACAAACAACCCAAGGCACCGCTGCAGCCGCGACGCAGCAATCAGGCACACCAGTTACCACCCTCCGGGCAAAAACCAACATTCGTGATTTTTTCCGCAAAATCGGTATGAATTCGGGCGCCGAGATAGAAATTGATTTGAACCCGAACAAGCGTGAAATAATCAAACTATCGGCCCAGCCTGGTTTAGGCAAGCCGCTGAAGGCACTCCAATACAAGTCCGGAGCGATAACAGGCGACGTGTTAATGGTCAAATATAATTCACAAATTACTGACCTTATACAGCTGACTGAGTTTACTTTAATTGTAAAGACCCGCAAAAATACTGAGCGTGAATATACAGTTAAGGTAATAAAAAAGGCAGAGTACGTGAATTAACACGACCCAGGCAAATCAAAGTGAGTCCCGCAAAAACGCGGGGCTTATTTTTATTTAATTAAACTCAAATCTCCATTAATGACAATTGGCTGCATGCCGCACAATTCGTCATGCAAAATACCGTCAGGGACGTCATTATACAAAAATACCTTTTTACCTGCCTCGAATGCCATATAGATTTCTAAAAATGTCGCGCCTCCGATGTAATTGTGCATGCCGTTTTTCTCAAAGTTTAAAACCAAAATAGCATCATTTGCTGTTACTTTTTCTTTTTGAAGCCGTAGCATATCCCCTTTCCATTGCGCGTGCTCGGATACGCTTTTTTCTTTCATCTCAAATTCGCGCGTCGGATTATCGTAGCTATTCGGAAGTGTAATAACGTGCCCAGCTTTTTCAAGCGCTGCTTTAATAGGCGGAATTCTTTCGTAAAAATGTTTTGAGGCGCAGATAAAGATATGCATATTATTTCACCTTCGATATAACTCCCAACTTTTCAAACCAATAGAGCCACACTGGCTCAAGCGCCATCGTTTCAAGTTCTTCTTTTGTATACCAGCCGATGGATTTTGTCTCGGCAGTATTTTGCCGCACATTACCTGCAACTGAACATCGATATAATTTCCAGTAGTGCGCAGGAGCAGTCGAACAATAATTCCATAAGATCTCTTCTTCAAAAAGAGGCTCGGCCGAGATTACCTTAAGAGCTGACTCCTCTTCGACTTCGCGAATAATGGCGGCATCAAAATCTTCACCCTCGTCAACATGCCCCGCAAGACCAGCAAATCCTAGCGGTGGCTTTAAGCGGTCAACCAGCAAATATTTACCATCGCGTTCGATAACAGCACCTACTGAGTAATGAAGTAATTGACCATTCGAAGCTATTCCATTCTTAGCTGTATTCATTGGCATAATTATACCAAACTAAGTACTAACCTGCGAAAGGGTTTTTTCGATGATCATTTTGAGTTCTTTTGGATGTGCAGCCACATTTATAAATGATTCTTCAAGTGACGTTCCTAATGCCTGCAGCGCATCCTCGCGCGATAAATAGCCAAGCGTATTTAATATGATAAGCGGCACAATTAGTCGCATCGTTTTTTCGGTTTGCGGATTATAGACATCATATAAAAACACATTACAAAGCGCCTCGTAGAGTTCTGGTTGTGGTACATCATATACGCCGAAGTGACGAAGAAGTTTAGTCATATCAGTATACGCATGGCGCAACCGAAGCTGAGACTGTACCGCATTAGGATATGGTTCGGGTAAAAGTGTTGCCGATGTAAGCCGCCAGGAATCCTTACCGCGCACACACGAAACCTGCGCCCATGAAAACAACTGCACATGGTTTTTAAGTTTCGCCTTTTCATTGCGGACACCTTGCACTGCTGCACGAATCAACCCCAGATCTTTCGTAAAGATATGCAAAACCTGGTTTGCTTCACCAACATTTTTTTTACCTAAAATGATTCCTTCGGTTGTATAGATGCGGTACGGCATAGTGCGACTATACCACAATTGTTATTGAGCTAAAACGCGGTATAATCATAACTTATGGCAACAAAACAAATGATCCTTCGTGCTGCGGTTTTGTTATTTTTAGGATTTATAGTCGGCGCCTATGTCGCCTATCCTAAAAAAGAACTGCGCAGTCCAACGCCCCAAACACCCGTGGCTGAAACACCGACAGTAACACAAAATAAATTGTTTAGTTTTTTTGATA
>CAYZZD010000090.1:0-3193 GCA_964482675.1 uncultured Candidatus Saccharibacteria bacterium | reverse complement strand
AAAATTATAGGTCTTTTGTGCTATGACAAACTTCACAATATTTTTATCGGGCCCATATCTAGGAGCCCCCTTTTTTTTGCCGGTTGATAGTCTGTTGATGCTATCGACGACAAATTGGATGCCTTTTTGGTTGTTATAAAATGGGCAATGTTTGTAATCTCCTGCACTAATTACTTTTTTGTCAGCAATGTCATCTAAAAGGATTTTTTGCCCTAGTGTAAGTTTATCTTCTAATTTTTCTATCCATTCATTAAAATAGGCATAGTCGCCCGTATCCATGTCGTGAGTTTCCTGCTTTGCCTTATATACTGGAGCCATATAAGTACCAGGTTGTGCGCTTTTTTTGGCGGGCGGACCAAAGAATTCGCGGACTATCTTTGGTTGAATTTCTTTGCCTGATTTTATTAATTCGAGCAGTGGGGTGCTTTCCGTGTCCTTAGCTAACAGAGCTAAGGTTGCCTCAACCAATTGAAGCCTTTTTGATTTCTTTGGAATGTTGCAGGTTAACAGTGCTGTGGTTAATGATGTAGGGAATTCGTATCGTGACCGAAGGGTTTCCGAAGCATCGACTTGAGGACAGAGCTTAGCAGTAGCTGATATTACGTATACTGCAATCAGCCTTTGGGTAATTTTAATGTTATCTGCCATGACTTTTTTCTTTATTTTCACTTTTGGGGTTCAAAAGTCAATATCAAACTACTTTGGACGAGAAAACTTGCTTTTTTACATAAATATGGTTTAATGCTGGCGACCTATAAAATGCACCTTAAAATCTAATAAATCAGAAGTATGAAAAATGTAACAATTGTGTTGATTTGCATCATGTTGATGATGCGTAGTAAGGCCGAGGTAATTTCGGTTACCTTTGAAAAAGGCGATGCTGCAAGTTGTAAAATAGCTTGTTTGCAAAAAAAAGTTGCCGAAGCGGGGTATGGAACTCCGTTTGGCACGTATCAGATTGTGTTTGGTATGCACTTTGCCAAGCGCAATACTATAGATAGTGCAATGTTGGTTCAACCGGGCGACATGCTGTCGTTTGACACCGAAACCCGCGAAATTGTTTTTACTACGTTAAAAGGCTCACAGATGATTTATTCTTGTGTTGCCAAAAAATTAACATCGGAGATTGAAGAAGCTCGCCCTGTACTAGCCGTACTATCTCAATCAGCTCATCAGCAACCTTGTGTTTGTAAAATAGAGGCAAAAGCTGAAGATAATTCTATCGCGCAGAATTTATCTTTATCGACTCCCCAGGATACATCACCGTTGGTAGTTATCGACAATTTACAATTGCCTACAGGGGTAAGCGAGAATTCGCAATCACTTCGCACCTCGTGCCCTTTGGCCCTAAAAGCCGAAAGAGGTGACAGTGTGCACCTGGTGGTGCACGATAAAATGCTCTACTTCAAACGCAGCGGCGTTCCTGTGAAAGAACGTCGTAAATGGAGGATAATGTTTACCGCAATTGCACAAACCCTCGTCAAAGCACCCGCCGAGACGAATGAGCTTGCACGCTCATTGTTGTGCGAGGTAAACCTCGCAAAATATTCGATTCAAAAAAATAGAAACCAGTATACTTTGACTTCGCCCCGAATGGTTGAACAAAAGGTAGAAGTTACCGTAAAGAAAAAAAAGAACAAAAAGTTCTTTGTGGTGGACTATTATAAAGTCCAAAATTTTAAATCATCCACGCATATTACGGCGCTGATTTTACATCTTCGCCAATAAAATTATACTTATCGAAGAAAAGATAGCCCCAGCCAATGTGCGGGGCTTTTTTGTTGCTTCGGATTCCTTTATGGGTAGAATCGCATTATGAAGAAAAAATATATTGGCGAGTTTCGCCCTAGTCAGAAAATGCTCGAACGCTACGCGCATGTATTAGTGAATTTTGCTTTGAATAACGGCAAAGGAATTAAAAAAGGTGATGTGGTACGGATCGTGTGTCACGAATACGCAAAACCACTGTACCAAGAATTGCGCAAGGCAGTATTAAAGTCGGGCGGGCATGTGATGGGACAATACCTGCCTGATGATACTGAACAGTGCAATTTAAGTCGCGAGTTTTTTGAAATCGCCGATGTTGATCAATTATCATTTTTCCCAAAAAAGTTTTTTAAGGCGATGGCCGAAACAATCGACCATCAGGTTTATATTATCAGCGAGACACATCCTCATGGACTTGACGGTGTGGACCCAAAAAAAATTATGGCGAGCGGTAAAAGTTCAAAGCCCTACCGCGACTGGCTGATTAAAAAGGAAAACGCCGGAAAGTTTACCTGGACATTGGCATTGTATGGAACACCCCAAATGGCGCGTGAAGCAGGACTTACTCATACCGAATATTGGAACGAGATTATAAAAGCATGTTACTTGGATGCGCCGAAACCAGTACAAAAGTGGCAGACATTGTTTGCACGACTAAAGAAGTTCGAACAGTTTATGAACGCGATTACCAAAAAGGCAGACTACTTTCATATGTACGGCGCCGACTGTGACATTACGTTTAAGCTTGGAAAAGATCGTAAGTGGGTTGGCGGTTCGGGGCGTAATATTCCCAGCTTCGAACTTTTTACCTCGCCCGATTGGCGTGGCACCAACGGATGGATCGCGTTTAACCAGCCCTTGTATTATCACGGTACTCGCATTGAAGGTATCCGTCTTGAATTTACTCAGGGCATCGTTACTCATGCAACGGCAAAAAAGAATCAACATGTTCTTCGTGAAATGATTGCCCAGCGCAATGCCGACAAAGTGGGCGAGTGGTCGCTGACCGATAACCGTTTGTCGCGCATCACTAAATTTATGGCAGATACACTGTACGATGAAAATGTTGGGGGGCCGTTTGGTAATACTCATATCGCCGTTGGTAATAGTTATCACGATTGTTACGATGGCGATCCAAGTAAAGTCAGTAAGGCGGGATGGAAAAAGATGGGGTATAACGACTCGGTTGTACATACTGATGTTATCTCGACCGTTGACCGGACCGTGGTTGCACATATGCAGGACGGGACGCAAAAAGTTGTGTACAAGCGTGGGCGGTTTACGGTGTGAAACGTTGAAACATAGGGAGTTTTTTTGGGTGTGTAAGTTATCTTTGATATCCGGGTTGTTCTTGGGTCCGGGGAACTCGTACCGGCTTTTATCAGACCTTTTCAAAAATCCGAGGCATTAATACCAGTTTTCATCC
>CAYZZD010000089.1:0-3198 GCA_964482675.1 uncultured Candidatus Saccharibacteria bacterium | reverse complement strand
TTACTTGCAAGCATGAAACAGCCATAATAGTGGAGACTCGTTTTATTACAGATATAATTACAGGCATATGCAAAACATACTCTCCTCGTGCCAAAATTGTAAAAAAGATTTTACTATTGATACTCGGGATCAAGCTTTTTATGAAAAGATACACGTACCCCATCCCACCTGGTGCCCTGCGTGTCGCTTTATGCGTCGCATGACCACGCACAATGTCTGGACAGTATACTTTCGTGAATGTGATAAATGCCATAAGCGCATGTTGTCTATGTATCACAAGGATAAACCTATACAAGTATACTGCAACGAATGCTGGTGGGCTGACGATTGGGATGGTACCGAATACGCGATGGATTACGATCCAAGTCGTAATTTTTTTGAACAGCTCCATGAACTATCCCGCAAAACCCCTTGGGTTGCCCAAGAGGTTATTGCTCCCTCAATGGTGAATTCTGAATACTGCAATGGCGCATCATACCTGCGCAATTGTTACCTGACATTTTGGGCTGACTACTGTGAAAACATCAACAACTCGTCGATTATCCTAGAACTTAAAGACTCGTCCGATTGTGTGCGCGCACGCGAAAGCCAGTTATCATGCCAATCGATTGGGATCACAAAATGTTACCGGACTTTTTTCTCGGAAGAGTGCGAAGCATGCACCGATGTCTGGTTCTCGCGTAACTGCTACAACTGTACCGACTGCATCGGGTGCGTAAATTTGCGCGGACAATCGTATTGTATTTTCAACCAAAAATATTCAAAAGAAGAATATTCTAAAAAAGTTGCCGAATTAGGTCTTGATTCGCGCGATGCCCTTAAAAATCTTCAAAAACAAGCACATGCATTTTGGCTTACACAGCCGTATCGGGCATACACGGGCAATTCGCTTAACTTAAATGTTACTGGCGAATATGTCTTTGAATCGAAGAATTCAGAAGATCTGTATTTGTGCACCAGTACCGAAGAATCTCGGTATTGCCAATTTGTCACGGTTCCATCGGCAAAAGAATGCTACGACTATTCGGGATGGGGAGCCAACGCCCAGCTGATGTGCGATGCGCACTCAAGTGGCGAGAATGTAAATAATATTAAATTCTCGTATTGTGCATATACAGAAAGTATGAACGTTGAATATAGCATTTGGACAATCGCCGGAAAAGACAATTTTGGCTGCACAAACTTAAAGCGCAAACAATACTGCATATTAAACAAACAATATTCAAAAGAAAAATACGAACAACTACGGGCGCAGATTATCGACGACATGCAGAGAAATCCTTACACAGACGCACTGGGACGAAGCTATTCGTATGGAGAATTTTTACCCCCGATGTTTAGTCTTTTTGGATACAATGAATGCAGTGCGATGAAATTCATACCCAAGACTAAAGACGAAGCGCTCGCCGAAGGTCTTACCTGGTTCGATGCGCATAAAAGCGATCATGCAGCAAATATCGAGGGAGAAAACCTTCCTCAAAAAATCAGCGAAGTGGATGATAGTATTTTGGAAAAAATAATAGGATGCAAGACATGCAAGCGCGGATATAAGGTAAGCGCCTTAGAGCTGACGCTATTAAGAAAAATGGGCATTCCGCTTTTTGACGACTGTCCGTCATGCCGTATTAATGCATTGTTCCGACGCTTAAATCCGTTTACCTTACATAAGCGTAACTGCCAAAAATGCAACGCACCGATCACAACCGCATTCGCACCCGATCGACAGGAAACAGTTTACTGCGTTGACTGCTACCAAAAAGAGATTTCTTAGCTCAACCAAATCTGGGCAGGTAGGATTAGTAATCACTCGTATAAGTTTTATGCTATAGTAATCCTAGTATATGGATACTGTATTAACTGAACAAGCCAAAAAGGCACTCATATCTTCACTCTATCGCCGCACCAAAAATCAAGTTACTTCTTTAGTTTACAAAAGAAGGACTATCGTATCAAGGCTGACAAAAAGGTCAGACGCGGTCAAAATCGAAAGGATCCGCAATCAACTGCTAAACCAATAAGCGGGTATGCTTACACCTGAAAATAACTTCAACATCGAGAAAGCTCAGACTCTAAAAGACCATGTAAAAATAGACCCTGAGTCTTTTGCGAAAGAAAAAAGTACCGAGCTCCAAAATATCATACGCGATTCAATCAATGTAGAAGATACATTAAACGACATCGAGCTTCCCGACGAAGAAATAAACCAAGCAACCGAAGAAATAGCAGCGCTAAAACAGGAAATACAAGAAGCGGTTACAGATTGGCATACCACTTCGGAATCTGTGATCGAAAACGATGACTTTGCTGCTGCAAAAGAAAGCTGGAGACAGGCAGCGGAAAAGCAATTTGGAATTAGCGATTTTGACCTGAACATTTTTAAGCGTACGCTATTCGATGAGTCAGCTATTCAAAAAGCACGTGCTGAGGGAAAAGACTGGGACGCAATTTTTGCACATTCTACAGAATTTATTAATGGTGAATCATGGGATATGGCCACAGAGGCGTTCGAAGCTATGGACAAACTCGAGACAAAAGCTCCGGGTAGCGTAAAAAGGCTTCACGAAAATTACGGAATTACCAATTTTCAGCGTTATCCAGAAGAGTTGTTGCTAAACCAGCTAAAGGAAATCGACCAAAACAAAGATACAGGGCTACTGATTTTTGCTACAAGTGATTGGAGCGGATCGTTTGACACACAAAGCACTCTTTGGGAAAAATTATATCAAAAGCATCGTGATCATTTAAATTTCAGAATCGTCGAATGTCCTACAAGCATGTCTTTGGCGCGCACTATCGCACAAACAAAAACAGACTTCGAAAAGAAAGTATCTTTGGTTGTGATTTCGGCCCATAGCGAAGCCGAAGGATTTTACCTAGGAAACGAATCCAGCCCAGACAGTAAAATTAATAAAGAAACAGTCGCGCAACTGGCTCCGCAAATGCAAGAACTTTTTTCTGTAAATGCCCAGGTAATCGCAAATGCATGTAGTTCTGGAGCATTAAACGGTTGGGTCAAAGATCTTTCTAAAGGGGCCAAAATCAAAGCGTTGGGACCAAATCAGCCGGCAAGTATCGAAGATTTTGATTTTATGAACGAAGAGGTTATTCCTATATACGAAGATAAGGGCATTTACTCAGGCTATCAAAACGGTTTCTTGTTAAGCAAAAATTAGCTTTTTGCATAAAAATACAAGTATC
>CAYZZD010000088.1:0-3208 GCA_964482675.1 uncultured Candidatus Saccharibacteria bacterium | reverse complement strand
CGCCATCGGGTCCCACCGATACGCCCGCATGGGATCCAACAACAATCACCGGTCGATCATTATACGTGATGGTGGTACGAATTTGCTCCCAGTTCCGTCCAGGGCTAAACATGGCATAACTTGAAACAAACGGAAGCTTTCCAATCGCAGCCATACCTGATGCGACCGTAACCAAGTTTTGTTCAGCAACGCCCATTTCGACAAAGCGGTCAGGAAATTCTTTTTTAAACAATTCCATTTGGGTTGATTCGGTTAAATCGGCACACAACGCAACAATAGCTACGTCATTTTTTCCAGCCTCAAGCAGCCCTTCGCCAAACCCTTTGCGGGTCGGAGCTTTTTCAACGTCGGTATCAAAAAGTTTTGGATTTAATTTCAGATTAGGGTTAAGCATACTATCATTATAGGCCTAATTTCATTCTTTGCACTTGATCATTCGCCTCTAGAACAATTTTCCACATTGGGTCGTCTTGTTCTTCGGGTGTCGATTCGAATCTTTTTTTAATGAGAGAAAATGCTGTCTCAAATATACCGCAAGCACTCTCAAACAGTTCTTGATTTGATGTACTAGCGCGGATTACCGATATCATTTCATTCCACCGCTGTTTAAATGCCGTTATTGTCGCATTTTTTCCGCTTATATAGTAGTTCCAATTATTCTCGATGAAGTCTGTAGGGCTTACCCACAGATGATACGACATAAGGTCAATAAAAGTGTTTAATTCTCCTTCGTCATACCATTTTTTAATCTCGCGAAGACTATGATAATTTTCATTCTCTTTGATATCTTCTGGAAACAACCGAGCGGTTTCCTCGAGCAAGTCGTCGACAAACAGCATCCGATCGATGATAGGACTACTATAAAATACACCGTTGCTATCCTGTTTGCTTTCACTATATATCATATTGATATCTTGAAAGATGCTTTTATACACCGCATCAAGCAGTTCTGTACGCTCTTTGCTGATCTGGGATGGCCTCCAATAAGTATGCAAAAATTCGCAGAACTTCTTAAGATTCGCTACCTCGATATCAAGCACAATGGGATCATCATCAGGCTTTGTTTCATTTTCGACTGGGATAATGTCAATACCTACGTCATGCAAGGGGCCCGTGTGCAGCTCCTTGATTTCTTCGTACGAAATCGAGTTATTCAGATAATGTTCAAGCCCCCGTACCGTTTCGTTAATATTACCGGTTACCAAAGGCGACTTCGTTTCCTGATCCGAGTAATATTCATTATTATAACTTTCGTACGCCTTGAAAGCAGCCAACACTTTTTTAGTTGGATCAGGTTCCCTATATTCAACCTTATTGTGTCCAAAATTCTCGTTCATACTTAATCACTATGTCCCGCTTCAATCTTTCCCCCAAGCGTGCGCAGTTCTTTTAATGCCATTTCGCCTTCTTCTTTGCTTGGAGGTTTTCCATGCCAGCGGTAATCGCGTTCAAATTCTTTTACGCCCTTGCCTGGAATAGTATGTGCAATAATGACAGTTGGTTTTTCAAATACTGCCTTTGCTTGTTCAACAGCATCAACAATCGCATCAAAATTATGCCCGTCGATATCGATGACATGCCAGTTAAACGCTTCCCATTTTGCGCGAAGCGGCTCAAGCGGCATGATGTCTTCGGTAAAACCGTCGATTTGGATGTTATTGCGGTCGATGATTGCAACTAGATTATGCAACTTTTCTTTGCCAGCAAGCATAATAGCTTCCCACGTATTTCCTTCGTCGTGTTCGCCGTCGCTCATAAGACAATATACTCGGCGCTTAGGATTGATCCCCTCATCCATACGCAATGCAAGTGCCATCCCAACCGCCTGTGACAATCCTGCCCCCAACGGACCACTTGAAGTTTCGACATAAGGAAGGTATTCCCGATGTGGATGCCCCTGAAGCCGTGTACCAAATTTGCGCAAGGTTAAAAGTTCGTCTGTCGAAAAGTATCCTGCGTGTGCCATGGTCGCATATAGGACCGGGCAAATATGCCCATTACTAAGCACCAATCGATCACGCTCTTCCCAAAAAGGATTTTTGGGGTCATGATTTAGAATATAAAAATACAGAGCGGTAAAAATATCGGCCATACCTAAAGGCCCCGCAGTGTGTCCACTTTTTGCCTCGACCAACATCGCGACAACCGATTCGCGAATCAGATTCGCGCGCATTTCAAGTTCGATTATTTTTTGATCCGAAAGCGCCATAAACAAGTGCTTTCAGTATATCACATTTATGAATGGCAATAGGGACTACGCCGCCCTTTACCTTAGGATAATTTAATAATTTTTGAAAATATGCCACGTCGTAAGTGCATTGGTTCAGAAGTGTACACCTTTTCATACGCACCCTCTGCAGTTAATAATTCAACGGTTGCATAATACACTCCTGGTACCACCAGCATATAATACTGACCGAATTCATTCGTTAGTCGTCGAGCAATAAGGGTATTCGTTTTAACCGAGTACAATGACACCCGAGCAGCTTGCGCAAGTGTTCCTTCTTTCGTAAACACTGATCCATAAGATTTTGGCTCAACACCCTTAATCAACATCACCAAGTTTACAATGTATAGTACAAATATTAATACGTTAAACCATGCAGGCTGCATAATAACCGCCGCCAGTGATCCTAAGAATCCAACCGGGAAAAAGAATCGAGTAACTTTATCGATGGCAAACAATACACGCTGCTTTTTAAATATATGCATGCGGCGTTTCTCATCTTGGTTCCAATCACGATCAAGAGGATCCATCGGAATATTAAACAACACCGCCTTCGCATTTTGTTCGATGGTAAACGTACCTCCATAGTACAATGATTCATATCCGCTATCAGTTGACCCGTGCACCAGACGCGACGGAAAAGCATAATGTGTTTTTTGCGCGATCATACTGTATGATCCGGGCTTAAGTAAAAATCCAAATCGCCCATGCATATCACTCGTTGTCTGTGCAATCTCATTTCCATATGCATCATGTACGCTGACAATCACCGGATCAAGCGGTTCTTTTGTGATACTGTCATAGACAATTCCCCAAGGCTTCCGACGCAACGGGACAAACAGGCCGAATAAAATATTTCCCAGTCGTGCAAAAAACTCGGCAAATGAGCCAATACCAGACAATAATGCCTGCAGTAATGCCAAAATCCCAAGCGCTATGCCCAATATGCCAAGCACAGACAGTCCTTTTTGGATATTGGAC
>CAYZZD010000087.1:0-3338 GCA_964482675.1 uncultured Candidatus Saccharibacteria bacterium | reverse complement strand
AGCAAAAAAATAAAATATGGTATAATTTGATCGTCTAAAATTATCAGTTTAACTTAGAAAATACATGAACAAATACGGGAATTTAATTATAGGCGCACTAGCAATAGTTGCATTAATCGTTGGCTTTTCCGCACTAAGACAAAACAAAAGTCAGTCGGTTGCGGACAAGGTTGTCGACCGTGGAGAAATTCGAATTGGGTACATTATCTACCCGCCACTCCTATATAAAGACGAAGCAACTGGAAAATTGTCAGGTGTTTCCTATGATCTCGTAGAATCGGCGGCAGCTAAGTTAAACCTCAAAACAAATTGGGTTGAAGAAGTAGGCTGGGGTTCTGCTATCGAAGGACTCAAAACCAAGCGCTATGATATTCTCGGAACTCAAATGTGGCCAAACTCTGCACGAGCACGGGAAGCAGTATTCTCTATGGCACCATTCAATAGTGTTATTTATCCGTATGTAAAAGCGGGGGATACTCGATTTGATGGCAATCTTGCAAAGTTAAACTCGAATCAATACACGATCAGCGCTGTTGATGGAGAAATGGCAACATTTATTGCAGCACAGGATTATCCAAATGCAAAAATGAATGCATTGCCACAACTTACATCATATGCAGAAGTGTTGTTGAATATCGTAAATGGAAAAGCTGATATTGGATTCATTGAACCATCTACTGCCAATGACTTCTTAAAAACAAATTCTGGAAAAATTGTTCGCGTTGGAACCACTCCTGTTCGCACATTTGGAAATAGCTTTGCATTTGCGCGCGGTCAGGAATCCATGGTTTCAATGTGGAATGTTGCAATCGGCGAACTCATCAACGACGGAACCGTAACAAGAACGCTAGAAAAATATGGCGTTGCTGGAGATTACGCGTTGAATAAATAACACTCATTATGTTTCAAGTTTTGATTCAATATCATCACTTGTTGCTACAAGGATTTCTGACAACCTTGAAACTTCTTGGATGCATCATGCTCATCGGGGTTCCGGTTGGAACCCTTTTAGGCGTGATAGGAGGAAGATACAGTTTCGAGGTTGGAAAAATGGTAAAAGTGGCTCGTTTTATTACCAAAGTTATCCCTGTTCTTGTACTCCTATTCTGGCTTCATTATCCATTACAAGGCATGCTTGGTATCGTCATAGATCCATTCTGGACAACTATTTTTGCTCTCGGACTGATCAATACCATCGCAGTTGCTAATATTGTGGCAAGTGAACTGGAACTGCTGCCGAAATCATATCGTGAAGCAGGAATCACTCTTGGTATGTCTAAAAATCAAATAGTGAAACATATTGAGCTTCCATTACTTGTAAGAAGAACACTTCCTCAGCTGTTACTTACTCAAGCTGCAATGCTCGAATACACACTATTTGCGAGTCTTATTTCGGTACCAGAATTATTTCGTACGGCGCAAACTATCAATGCGATGATTTATCAGCCAGTAGAAATTTATTCGCTTCTCGTCTTGTTCTTCTTGATAATTCTTGCACCGCTCCATTTGCTTATTTCATGGTTGCAGAAAAAATATATCGCAGAATATGCTTAAAATTACTCACGCTACAAAAAAATATACTGATACCGTGGACATTCGTGGGATTAACGATGTATCCTTTTCTATTTCTAGCGGAGAAATTGTATGTGTATTAGGGCAAAGCGGCTCAGGAAAAAGTACATTACTTCGGGTACTTGCAGAACTTGAGACACTAGATAAAGGTACCGTATCAATAAGTGGAAATGCTCTTGCAAGTTATGTATCTCAAGATTATACACTCTGGCCTCATTTAACGGTTTTGGAAAATCTTACGCTTGCACCAAAACTAAAATCAATTGGTAAAGAAAAAAGTATTGTAGAGGAAGCCAAAAAGCTATTACACCGTTTCGGTTTGGAAGATTATGCAAATAACTATCCATCAGAATTATCTGGTGGACAAAGACAGCGAGTTGCGCTTTTGCGAGCAATAATGATCAAGCCAAAAATACTTTTGCTCGACGAAATAACATCCGCTCTTGATCCAGAACTCACAAAAAGCGTACTCGATCTTATACGAGCTTTAGCAAAGGACGGTTATACGATGATTATCGTCACACACCACATGTCCTTCGCTATGTCCGTAGCTGATCGGATAATCTTTCTCAAGAATGGCTCTATTTTACAAGACGAGAAAATGATCCAATTTTTCACAGCGCAATCTAATCCAGAAATTCAATCCTTCATCCTCGATATTGCAAAACGCGATGAGTCAATCGAAGTTTTCAAGGGTCTTGAGCAGTTCCAAGCATATCATCTGGGACTTATGAAAAGATTGCCAGAAAATTCTACAATCTATGTGGCTGGGGCTGTCGGGGATGCCTGGTATAGTCCAATGGGTGAATTTTATAAACACTACGAAGATTTGAGAATCAAAAAGCATATTGCATGGAAAATGGTAACCTACGATCAAGGGGAAACTGATCGAAGATTAGTAAAAGATTTCCCAGAGCTTAATCAGTTCCGCAGTATGCCAAGAAATATTCAAAACCCTGCCAACTATAATGTTTTTGGGGATACCGTTATTACTCAAATTTTCGAGAACGAGCCAACCATTATTCAAATAAAAAATCAGTCAATTGCGGATGCATACATGAGATTTTTTGAAGAATTATGGAATGCCGGAAAATAATTACCAATTTAAATACAAAAAACATGACAACAAACAACAATTTTTCAGATACTTTAGTCGAGGAATATGACCTTTTTGGAAAAGTGTTTCCTTTTCATGACGAATTGCAAAATACGATTCCTGAATCATTGAAAGATCATTTTGCAGGTGAAACTAATGGGGGGGCTTCACTCAACTTTCTTGATATTGGAGCTGGATACGGTTTTACAACAAAATTAGTTGCAAAGGAATTTCCAAAGGCACATTTTATCCTTAATGAATACGATTCTGAACTTATCAGCCGAGCCGATGCTTACTTAAGTGATTATAATCATGAGAAAAAAGTTGGCGATATAGAAGAAATAATAAAAGCAATCCCAGATCAGTCGATTGATGGGGTTTATACCGCATGGGTTATACACAATTTTCCTCCAAAGAAACGTGAGGTGATCTATCGCGAAGTTTCCCGTGTCTTAAAACCAGGGGGTGTATTTGTTGCATTGGAAAAAGTTGGAAATACTGGTGAGCAGAGATTGAAAGATCTTTCACAAGCAATCGTTGATTTGTATCCTTTTGTCACAAAGTACAACAGACCCGACTTGTTTATTGAATGGGTTAAGCATGATCTAAGAGATGAAGATATGGATTTAGTCTTTACGGATGATGAAAACAAAAAACTCCTCGACGAGAA
>CAYZZD010000086.1:0-3343 GCA_964482675.1 uncultured Candidatus Saccharibacteria bacterium | reverse complement strand
ACAAAATCACTTGCAATTATCGAAGCCCTGCGCAAAGCAAAAATTCCACTGTTCCACGCACTAGGTAAAGATAACATTGGTTCGCAACTTGCGCAGGCTGAAAAGATGCAGGTTCCAGTCGCCCTGATCTTCGGTCAAAAAGAAGCACTTGATGGAACTGTTATGGTTCGCAACATGGAAAACCGCCAGCAAAAGACAGTGCCGATTGACGAACTGGTTGAATATTTGAAGAAGATGAAGATTTAAATTGATCACTCAATAAAATCCCTCTAGTATATGGAGGGATTTTATTATGTTCATATGACATTTGACAAAAATCGCTGGTTTGATTATTTTATCAGCAAATACAAAAATAGTCCGAATGGAAAATATATCATTAGATTTCGAAACGACTGCGGTTGTTTTAATTGACATGCAGGATACATTTATCCGTCGCAATCCGCCAAGAATACTACCAATTATTCCCAACCAATTGGCCTTATTTCAGTTTTGCAAAAAGAATAACGTTAAAACTTTCATTATTGAAATGAATGGTTACGAAAGTACGGTAAAAATACTTTCCGACATTGTAAGTACATTTCCTACATCTTGTATTTACAAAATTAAAAAAAGTTACGATGGTGCTTTTAATACAACCGATCTTGACCAATTACTTATAGAGGCAGGAATTACAACGATAATACTGACGGGAATTAATGCCAACGCATGCGTACTCAAAACAATCGAGGAGGGACAGCAAAAATACAGAATGATTACCAGCAAGGATCTGATTGCTTCCACCTCCACTGATACGGACTATGAGATAGTGTATCGCAGATACGAATTTTTAGGAGTAACCATTACCGAGAACCATGAAACTCTCCTTCAATTATTCAGGCAGCGACACACAGCACCCCCTCCTAACAATAGACCGTTCTTTTTTAGACTCTGGGATTATTTTACGCGACCAAATTACTTATCCAAGAAATGAATAACCGAAATGTGCGCCCGCTTTACAATAGCGGGCGTTTTTAATATTGAAAATGTATATTTTGCCTTTTTACGTAAAGTAGGTACTATTAGCCTATGGAGAAAATAATCGTACAAATCGGCGATCCGGTATTGCGGATAAAGACCAAAGAGGTTGCAGTCAAAGATATTTCGTCAAAAGAAATTCAGGCTATTATCGCCAACCTTAAGGACACGTTAAAATCGACCAAAGACGGCATTGGGCTTGCTTCCCCGCAAATTGGCGAAAAGACCCGTATTTTTGTCATTGCCGATTCGGTGTATAAAAAAGAAGACAGCATTCGCCCAACCGTGTTTATCAATCCGGTCATCACCAAAAAAAGCTCTAAAAAGGTTTCATTCGAAGAGGGTTGCCTTTCGATCCGTGGCGTCTACGGCCATGTGCGCCGCCCTGCTCAAGTTACCGTCGTTGCCTATGATGAGCACGGTGAAAAATTTGAACGTGGTGCCGGAGCGCTGCTTGCGCGAGTAATCCAACATGAACTTGATCACTTGGATGGCGTGTTATTTACCGATAAGGCCGATGATGTTTGGAAGGCTGACACACGTACAACCAAGATTCCAAAAGAATAAGCAATAAACCCACCTTCTTCGGCGGGTTCATGTTTAGGGGTTAGAATTTTTTACTCTCCTTTCGGATTCATAACATACTGCCATGTTGTACCGGCCGCAGGCTCTCTGATAGCTGCTTGAGCAGCTTCCGGTCCGTTAGCAAAAACACTTATATACATACCTATACCCTGCTGACCTAATGCTAGAGGCGTATCGCTGTAAACCACGCAAAATCCGTTAACATTCGTAACCGTACTAGTTACCTTAAAATAATATCTTTTCATGACTAAAAATTTTGGTTACTTTATGTATACCGTGAAATCAAATTTTGTCAATCACCTTTTGCCGTCGCCCTGGAATTGATACGGAATATAGGATCCTGAGGTAACTATTCCAGGTGTCGGATCATAGTCAGGAATGACAACGAAAAAAATAGTGCTAGAATGCCACTTATATGAACTGGTTATTTTTTGGCACACCCGAAAGCGCCGAAACCGTTTTAAAAATGCTTACAGACGCAGGCCATACGCCAAATGCGATTTTTACTAATCCTGATCGGCCCGTTGGACGAAAACAAATTCTGACCCCATCGCCGGTTAAACTTTTGGCCGAGTCTTTGAATATTCCTGTACATCAGCCCGAAAAATTAAAAGACGCCGAGGAGTTTTTGCGAAGCACACAGTGGGATTTTTTTATCGTTGTCGCCTATGGAAAAATATTTCCCCAATGGTTGTTAAATATTCCAAAACACGGGTGCTTTAATGTACACTATTCGCTGCTGCCCCGTTGGCGTGGTGCTAGCTGCAACGAAGCCGCTATTTTAGCTGGCGATGAAAAAACAGGATTCACGATTCAAAAAATGGAGTTTGAATTAGACAAGGGTCCAATTACAGTTCAGTGCGAGTACAATTTAACTGGAAATGAAACTGCTGAAGACTTAAAGGCCTGGATGAGCATCGAGGCAAGTAAGTCATTAATCGAAATGTTTCCGAAACTTGCAACCGGAGATTTTACACTGACTCCTCAAAACGATGCCGACGCAACCTACTGCACTAAGATCGAAAAAAAAGACGGCGAACTTTTAACGACTGATTCAGACGAAACCAAATGGCGGAAATACCGCGCATACTTTGGCTGGCCGGGAGTATTCTATTTTTCCGAGAGCGGTAAAAGAATTAAAATCACTAAAGCCCGATACGAAAATAACACGTTCGTAATTGGACGTGTTATTCCCGAAGGAGAAAAAGAACGAGATTACTAAACTTACTATTCGCTAATCGTCACAAATTTTACAAGCACATCCTCAAGCGGCATGTCGCGCTGGTTGGTTTGTACTTTTTCAATTGCCAATGCAACATCCATGCCTGAGATTACTTTACCAAACACCGTATAACTTGGCGGAAGCGGTGCCGGGTTTGCAGTTACGATAAAGAATTGCGAACCATTGGTGTTAGGGCCAGCATTCGCCATCGCAAGCGTTCCTTGTGGATAGGTTTCTTTGCCGGTTAGCTCATCATCGAAACGGTAATCCGGACCACCGGTTCCCCAATATGAACGCTGTGATTCATCTTTCGATAGCGGATCGCCACCTTGGATCATAAAGCCTTCGATCACTCGATGGAAGCGGGTGCCGTCGTAAAAACCACTTTTGGCAAGTTTGACGAAGTTTGCAACCGTATTTGGCGCATGTGACGAATCAAGCTGCAAGACGATGGTTCCCATCGATGTAGTCATGGTTGCAGTATATATTTTTACTGATGAAGTTTCGCTCATAGATGTTTGA
>CAYZZD010000085.1:0-3349 GCA_964482675.1 uncultured Candidatus Saccharibacteria bacterium | reverse complement strand
TCATCGGGTCATTCGCAGTGACGGCGTCATAGGAAATTACAATCGCGGCGGGCAGGGAGAAAAGATACGGAAATTAAGAGCAGAAGGAGTAGATATATAAGGTCGTTGCTTAAGTTACATAACAGCAGTATACTCAATAAGTAATTATGGAAAATATTATCGATGTAAAAAATTTATCAGTTAAATTTGGAGATTTTACAGCCGTAAAAGATATTTCTTTTGCCGTACCTACGGGAGAGATCTTTGCATTTTTAGGTCCGAATGGTGCAGGAAAATCAACTACGATAAAAGTATTGACGACGCTTCTTGAAAAGACAAGCGGTTCGGTTACGGTGGGCAATATGACGACTGAAGGAAATAGAAATGATATTCGTAAACAGTTTGGTATCGTGTTTCAGGATTCCAGCCTTGATGATGACCTGACTGCATTTGAAAATATGGATTTCCATGGTGCCTTGTACGGTATTCCTGCATCGGTTCGGCGTCCTAAAATACAAGAACTTTTCGCATTGGTTGATCTTGCTGACCGACAGAAAGATTTGGTGCGAAATTACTCGGGCGGCATGAAGCGCCGATTAGAAATTGCTCGCGGACTACTTCATGAACCAAAAATTTTGTTTTTAGACGAGCCGACTTTGGGTCTTGATCCACAAACTCGTAATCATATGTGGGATTACATCAAAAAACTTAACAAGGAAAAAGGCATGACGATATTTTTTACGACTCACTATATGGAAGAAGCTGCGCGTATGGCTACCATGGTCGCCATTATCGACCACGGAAGTATCATCGCGTCAGGTACCGCCGAAAGTCTTATTGCGCAATCTGGTGAGGCAAACCTTGAAGATGCATTCTTAAAGCTTACGGGTGAAACGATTCGTGATACCGAAGCGGGGTCGGTCGATCAATTACGTCAGCATGCTCGTGCTTGGGGCAGGAGATAATTCATTTTTACGTATGTCTGCAATATACATCCTTTGGTTACGACAAATTAAAAAATACTGGCGTTCGAAGGCGCGTATTATTGGATCATTGGGTCAACCGATTTTGTTTTTACTTGCGTTCGGTTTTGGTTTTGGTCCGATTTTCTCAAAAGCGGGAGCGGGTGATTATTTGAATTTTCTTGCTCCGGGCATCATCGGTATGGCGATTATTTTTTCAGCAATGTTCGCCGGAATCGAAGTAATTTGGGATCGTCAATTTGGGTTTTTAAAGGAAACTTTAGTAGCGCCGGTATCTCGATGGAATATTGCCTTAGGACGCACAATCGGTGGTGCCACAATCGCCTTATTCCAAGGCGTGATTGTATTCTTGCTGTCACTGCTAATCGGATTCCATCCTGCGTCGTGGGTAGTATTACCTCTAGTGCTTGTAGTGATGTTTCTAATCGCAGTGCTGTTTACGGCATTGGGAACAGCTATTGCAGTAAACATGCGTGATATGCAGGCGTTTCCGATCATTATGAATTTTATCATGATGCCTTTATTCTTCCTGTCTGGTGCGTTGTTTCCGATAACAGGGCTTCCCAAAGGGCTTGCGACCGTGATCAAGCTTAATCCTTTGTCATACGGGATCGACGCAGTCCGCGGACTGTTAACCGGCACTTATTCGTTTGCTTTGGGTGCCGATATTTTGGTTATTGCCATTGCCAGCATAGTATTGCTTGGGATTGCGACCGCACTATTCAATAAAATCGAAGCATAGTAGAATATGACTATTAATCAGTAATTATTTTTTTATCATGCCAATACTTTTTCTTATCGGACGAATTATTTTAGGAGGATACTTTGTGTATTCTGGATATAACCATTTTGCCCATGTTGGTAACCTAACGGGTTATGCGCAATCCAAGGGGGTACCTATGGCAAAGGCGGGGGTCATTGTAAGTGGTATAACCTTATTGCTTGGAGGACTTTCAATCTTACTAGGGTTCATGCCTTATGTCGGGCTATGGATTTTGATTGCAACCATGTTTGTTATGACGGTCATGATGCACCGCTTCTGGAGCGTTACCGACCCAATGCAAAAAATGAACGAAATGATTAGTTTCAATAAAAACTTTGCGATCATCGGTGGATTGTTGATGCTATTTGCCGTAGCGACACCTTGGATGATGGCAATCTAGTATCGCGTCTTCTTTATTTCAAAAAAACCGGCGCATGCCGGTTTTTTTGTGCTAAAATATATCCATGCTATTTCGAGCTTTCAAAATATATCGTGGCACAAAAAAAGGAGTAAAAGATCCAACCGGCTTTGCCTTTGAGCAGGCACGAGAAACCATGATCGGAATTATTCTATTGCCGGTAATCATATATGCGGCAGTTATAGTTTTACTGGGCCTTATGGGATTTACTGATCTTATCGTTCATGCATCAGGTATTGCGAAGACATTCTTTTGGATTTTACTGATAGTTGGTTTCGTTTTTGGTGTTCCAATTTACATAATAGCGGTGGCTGTTAATAAGCTTTGTAGACAAGGTGAAGATTTGATTCGACCGCCGGTAACCAAGATTAAGACGAAGGTTACTGACGTAGTTCGTGATATTGACAGCTAAATTACGATTGGTATAATACAATTAACCTGAAAGAAAAATTAAAAAAAGGGGGACGCCATGCTAGATAAACAAAAAAACAACCAGATAGGTGATGATGCCTATGGAGGTAAAGAGATTGATTGGAACCTTAAAGAAAAAGCCGAGGTAAATGACAAAGAAACGACGGCGCCATGGGACCGCCAATTTAAAAACCCACAAATATTAAAGGAAGCTTCACAGCTTCCCTTGGAAGAATTCACGCCCCACGTGAAGAAGAAGCCCAAATAACAGTTGGGAGCTCGTGTTTACACGGCTCCCGCTTTTTTTATATGGACTTTCGAGCGCCAGAAAAAGTATCCTACAATTCCAAAAGTTATGACCGGAGATACCCAAGCGGGAATATGGATTCCAAATGCGTCAGCAAGCATGATGACACCCAGTGCGCAGATTGAATACATCGCACCGTTTTTTAAGTAGATATATTTTTTAATTGTATCAATATTCTTCATGGTCAGTTTGCGCAGTACCCATGCACCCAGTCCGTTACCAATGATAATCAATGGAACTGAAAGGGTAAATGCAAATGCTCCTAATACGCCGTCGATCGAAAACGTAGCATCGATCACTTCCAAGTACAGGATCTTGCTTAAATCGCTATATGATCCATGCAATAGTTGCTGTTCGGCTTTTTCTGCATTTTGCTTGAAACCATGTACGATGAAAAATGCTGTTGATCCAATGACAGCGCCAAAGGCATACATAGGGTGAGCTCGTAAAGCAAACCACACAATTACCGCTAGTAGTACGGATACGAC
>CAYZZD010000084.1:0-3432 GCA_964482675.1 uncultured Candidatus Saccharibacteria bacterium | reverse complement strand
CGTATCAACAGCGAAGCCCATCCTTGCGATCCGTGTGATCCTTGTGGCGGCGGATGCCCTCCTCCTCCACAGTGCGACCCTTGTGACCCTTGTGATGACACCTGTCCTCACTATTCGGACATGGAAGTGCGTACTGATAGTGCCGACGATGTTGATGAAGATTCAGCAACATTGAACGGATACATCGTTGACGACGGAGGAACGTATGTTCCTGATGCCTACTTCTACCTAAGCACTTCGCAAAGCGCGGTGAACAATGGTACTGCTCCTCAATACAGCGTATCGACTGGCAACTTAAATGAAGGCGACGATTTCAATCTCCATGTAAATAACCTCGATGAAGGTGAAACTTATTACTTTAAAGCATGTGCCGAAAACGCACTGAACGATAGTGACTGCGGTTCGGTTAAAAACTTTGAAACTGATGGAAACAATAATGATGATTTGCAGGTAAATACATTGTCACCTGATGATGTTGATGAAAATTCTGCAGTATTAGTAGGTGAAATCGACACCGGTGATAACGTTGACGTATGGTTCGAACTTTCGGACGATGAAGACGAAGTCGATAATGGTGATGCAGATGAATACAATGTATCGAATGATCAGGATGAGGGTGACGAATTTGAAAAGACCGTATCAGGCCTTGATGAAGACACAAAATATTACTATCGTGCCTGTGGTGAAGATCAGGACGGCAATGAAGATTGTGGTACTATCAAATCATTCACGACCGATGATGGTAATACAACTCCGACTAATACGGCGTCAAAGCCTTCGGTAAGTACGCTTCCTGCAACTTCTATTACTACGGTATCAGCACAATGTAACGGCGTATTCGCATCAAATGGTGCAAATACCTCGGTGTACTTTAAGTACGGTACGAATCCTTCAGGGCTTCAGTTCTCGACTCAGCAGATACAACAAGGTATTTCAAGCGGAGCATTTTCGATGCCTATAGCAGGATTGCTTCCAAGTACTTTGTATTACTGCCAGGCATACGCGCAAAATAGTAAAGGTACTGTTTACGGAGATGCGATTCCATTCCGTACAGCAACCATTTCAGTTATTAACCCTCCGACTACTGTCGTAGTAAACAGTAGTGGCGGTGGATCACGCTTCGCTCGTATCATTATCGAGAACGGTGTTGATGTGCTATCACGCGGACAGCAGGTGGTGTACCATGTTGAATACGAAAACATTAGTCGAACTGATCTTGAAGACAGTGTCGTGAATGTTGAATTCCCTAAAGAAGTAATTCCATTGGCAACTACTCGCGGAACGATTTCAAAAAGTGGTAACAGTGTGACCGTAAAAGAAGGCACCCTTTCAACTAAGGCAACCGAAGAGTTCTTCGTTACTGCGGAAGTTCGTGGTGGAAGTGCGCTTCCAGGTCAACTATTGACCGCTTCAGCTACGATTGCATACGATTACGAACCAGGTTCCGATAAGACTGCAATCGAAGAGGCGATCGCATTTGATGCTGACACATTTGCGGATAACGGAAACTTCCTTGCCGGTTTAGCCTTGTTTGGTGGATTCTTCCCGGGCTCACTTGCGGGATGGTTAATACTTCTTCTGATCTTGCTTGCCGTCTTTGCAATCGTCCGACGCTTCTATGTGACTGCACCTCGTTATCATTTTGATGATTACCGGGCTGAGCCACGAGGAGATGTACATTCACCACGCGAATACTAATACGACTGACTTCGCGTCGTGATTCAATTTTGACACAACAAACGACCTTCTTTCTTTAATAATCATTTAAAAAAGAAAGAGGAACAAACGTCCGCAAAAACACTCCAGCAATGGGGTGTTTTTGTTTAGGGTTCGAGAAACTTAATTAGTCAATTTTTATCAGACCTTTCCAAAAAACCCCGAATATTTTCCTGCTGGAAAATTTCGTCCGCCTCGGAGCCAAGCTCCTGCGGCGAGCTTTTTGGAAAGGTCTGATCCGTTGTATTTTTAAAGAATCCCGCTTTACCAATTTAAAAGGCTCGCGCAGAAAAATCTTTAGCTTTGGCGAGCGTAGAGTCCCTCCCGAGATTTGGCCTTGGCCGAATAGACTAATATGGGGAACTTGTGCCTTTTAAATGGTGAAGCTAAATTTGGTACTTTTTTTGTAAATACTCATTACTTACCCATATGTTATACTCGCACTATGCCAAAAAATGCTGTGCCAAAACACGAAAAAACATTGGTAGTACTTGATAGTCATGCTGTTTTGCACCGTGCATACCACGCCTTACCCAACCTTATGACCAAGGACGGCCGTCCAACTGGTGCCTTGTATGGTTTCGCTACCATGGTCCTAAGTATCCGAGAAAAACTGAAGCCCGACTATATTGTTGCTGCTTTCGACCTACCTGGCGCGACATTTCGTCATGAGGCTTTTAAGGAATACAAAGGCAAGCGACCTAAAGCTGATGACATGTTGGTTTCTCAATTAATTGCTGCGCGTGAGCTGTGCACAGCGCTGGGAATCATGGTTTATGAAAAAGAAGGATTCGAAGCAGACGATATTATTGGAACCATCGTGCATACACTGGCGGGCGATGACGTGCGGATCGTTATTGCCACGGGGGATATGGATACCATGCAATTGGTGAATGACGATAAAGTTGTCGTCTATACACTCAAGCAGGGTATCTCAGAAACGGTATTGATCAACGAACCCGGGGTTGTCGAAAAATACGGCTTTGGTCCGGATCGGGTTGCTGATTACAAAGGATTACGGGGAGATCCTTCTGATAATATTCCTGGAATTCCAGGTATTGGTGAGAAAATCGGCACTGAATTAATTCAGAAATTCGGATCAATTGAAGATTTGTATGCAATATTGGACTCCAAAGGAGAGCAGCCTTTTTTGGATGCAGGAATTAAGCAGCGCATTGTCGAACTACTAAAAAACCACAAGGACGACGCGGAATTTTCGAAAGTGCTAGCTACTATCCGCACTGATGCACCAATTGATTTCACACTTCCTGATTGCTGTTGGGAGGATTCATTCGACAAGAACGCCTTTATTGCTTTTTGCCGGATCTATGATTTTAACGCCCTTATAAAAAAAATCGAAGGTAAAGCACCCGAGCCTTCTAATCGTTTTGAAGCTGCTGAATCTAAGGAAGCTGGCATGCGACTTGAAACCGCTACATCAAAACAAAAATCCAAGCAAGGTAATTTATTTGCACCAGCCGAATCAATTGACCCCGACGTCTTACATGACCTACAGGTAATGGCTTGGCTTATTGATTCGGAGCATGCCCAACCTTCGTTGGAGGATATGTATGCGACGTACCGAGTAAGTACTGTTTCAGAATTGCAAAAAAAATTACACGAACAAATCGTGCGCGATGATCTAGTTGATGTGTAGGAAAAAATCGAACGACGTTTGTATCCTGTCATCAAGACAATGCAAGCTCGTGGCATCCT
>CAYZZD010000083.1:0-3449 GCA_964482675.1 uncultured Candidatus Saccharibacteria bacterium | reverse complement strand
TGAAAAACAAAGGCGCTCGAATCATTCGAACTTCTTTGTTTTTCAAACCAAAAAAAATACATATTTATGAGAGCGTTTACCTTAGTATTATCAGAACAAACAGGTGCCATGATAGCACCAGGAATAGTTGTAGTAAAAATTGAAAATAGACTGGCAATAGAATTGCCGAAAATAGGCTCCGATCCCATAAAACACCATGCGGCAATAGAAAAGTCAGTAAAAATTACTGATGGAAAAATTCAGGATCTATTTTTTAAATTAAAGAACGGCACCCGTTTCAGCGATGCAAAAAGCTTCGTAACTATCAATGCGCCTTATAAAGCGGACAAGAATGTAGTAATAATGGCGCCGAAACGGTGGCCGGAATTAAAACTAGATATCCTGACAGGGCGTCCTAACGGATTTGTGCCAGGCGCGCAAATATTAAGCCCAGGAGATTCAATCTGTTTCAACTGGAACGATCATGAATACTTGCTGTATAACATGGCAGGAGAAGCATACCTGAGCAAGATAACGCCGGCAGCCGCTGCACCCGCAAAGGCCGCAGCATAACAAACACCAAGCCTGGGAAAGGCAAACGGGGCAAGTAATTGCTCCGTTTTTTCGGTCAACTTGCAATAAAAATCCCCCAACATATCTGGGGGATTTAGCCTATTAACTAACCATTTGATGCTTAACTAAATCTGCATAATATTCGCACTTATTTAAAAGCTCATCATGTGATCCCTGGTCAAGTAAAATACCATGACGGAAAACTAGAATACGGTCACAGTTACGAACGGTTGAAAGGCGGTGAGCAATAATAATTGCTGTTTTTCCTTTACAAACCTCTTCGATTGACTCTTGAACAATCCGTTCACTCACCGCATCTAGTGCACTGGTAGCCTCATCAAATATTAGTAAACTGGGGTTTTTTACAAGCGCACGGGCAATTCCTACCCGCTGACGTTCGCCACCGGATAATTTAGCTCCTTTTTCGCCCACAATAGTATCAAACCCATGTTCAAGTCGGCTAAAAAAACTATCAATCCGAGCTTTCTTCGTAATTCCGAGTAAATCCTCATCGGAAAATGATTTTGCATCACCATTCAAGCCAAATAAAATATTTTCGCGCATCGAACGATCAAAAAGAACCACCTCCTGCTCTACACTTCCGATCCGTCCTAAAAATTGACCCAAATCAATTAATCGCAGATCGTTCCCATCAACAAGTATTTGTCCTTGTTGTGGATCAAATGCCCGGCGTATCAGGTTTGCTAATGTCGATTTGCCCGAACCAGACTCACCCACAATACCGATTTTTTCTCCGGGATTAATCACGAAAGAAACATTTCTCAATACCGGTTCATCCTGCATGTTAATTTCATCTGTTGTATCATAGGATTTGATTCTTCGAGGGTACCAGAAAGATACTCCGCGAAATTCGATGTGACCATTTAATTTTTCAGCACGAATTGGATTCTGAGGAATCTCAACATCCGACACTACTTCCAACAGCTCGAGATATTTCTCGATGTTTATCCGGTCCATAAGAAATTGCTTATGGAGTCCCGTTAATTGCCACAAAGAATCGATAAACATCCCGCCATATAGCACAAATAGAAAGTAATTTCCTACTGATATTTTACTTTTAAAAATCAGAATTACTGCGACTATCAGCGCGATGTTTTGGAATGTTGTAGAAACTCCCCGAATCAGTTGCAATCGCTGTGTTCCAGGGATCCAAGTTGAAGCATAAATTTCTTGATGCTGAGTTTGAGCAGTACCAACATCATGAAGCGCCTTATCTTCCTGGTTTTCATTTTTGACCAAACTCACAAAACGATACATGTCAGATAAAAGTCGAGAATTTTTAATTTTCTGATCTCTTATTTTTCTTATACCGGGCACAGTCTTCGAATTGTGTCTTATCATCAATATTACGAAAATAACTGAAGCGATACTAAAGATTATTCCCAGAATAAACTGAACATACCACAACACAACCAAAGAAATAATAAACTGAGAAATGGCCGGAAAGAACATGTAGGTAAACTGATTAATTTGGCTTTGAATGGAATTAATTCCATTACTGACGATGCTTTGCTTAACTCCGGAATGCTCATTAACATGCTGCCCGCTGGAAAACGAAAAGAACTTACCAATCGATTGATAATCCAAATAATTGGGAATAATCATATCCAAACGGTCAACTTCTATCCTCAAGCGTTTACCAATTAAAAATATACGTAAATATCTTAATAGAGCAGCAGTCAACACCAATAAAAGCACCTTTAGAAGATTAAGAGGCTTCATTTGAATGGTATTGGATAATAGTTGCGATACGGGTTAGAAAAATATCAATAATGGCATTTACTATCGTTACTGCCAAAATATATCCGAAAACGATGGCAATGTGTTTTCGAAAAGGCTTTGCAAATAATAAAATGCGGCCAATCAGGCTCCTTTCTAAAAATGGTTTTGGTCTCATTATGCTGTTTTAAAGGTTATAAATAGTTTGTCATATCATATCATATATTATTGGTTTAGTCAACAAAAGATTGCCTCTCGGCAATCTTTCGGTTCCTATTCCAAAGTTCTTATAAATTACTTAACTAGATAATACATGTTAGATATGTCCCATCCGACAAGTCCTATGCCAAATTTACGCATAGCCATGTCTTTGAGATCGTCGAAGAATCGATCTGCATCTTCTTTGATGCGTGTCTCTACATTACTAACAAAACCGATACCATGCTGATTACTGGATACTTTTCTGATATAAACCGAAACAAAGCGAGGATCTTGTGCTAGGAGTTCTGCAAATTGCTGCAGATCTTCTAGGGGTACGCGCTCATCTGAAAACTTCAAATAGCCACGTGAATTTTCAATAGTTTGCATAAATGAAATGAATGGAAATTAAAGGAAAGGAACATAAATATTATATATCATTAATAATTAAAAGTCAAACTAAAAGAAAAACCCACCTTGCGGACGGGTTTTAAAAATACGGTGTCCAAGCTTGCTTATGATTCATAACCATCCAGCCAGCGGCGTTTTTTGGTGGGTTCGCAAGTCGCCTGCTTATCACCAAATTTTTCTTTTAGTTCTTGCTGTTTTTCGGCAAGATTCAATTCCCAATTTGTTTTATAACCTCGGCCATGCTCTTTGGTAGCTATCAAATGATGAGTATCGTCCCCTTTGCCTATTTTTTCAACTTCTAATACTGTTGCCTTGCCGCCATGGTAATAATAATCATCATCCCACATGCAATCATTTGTCCAAATAATATCGCCTCTTTTCGGTATTCCTTGTACTGTTTCTTTGTTTGCCATAATGAATAATTTACCTTGTTTATATCACTGTTAATATAAAAGTCAAGCATCTGCCTGACCTTTTATCTACTTCAGTTATCTACTCCAACCCCACCGCCACCCTCACCTGCTTCATTTTCGCCTCTGCCTTCGCTT
>CAYZZD010000082.1:0-3452 GCA_964482675.1 uncultured Candidatus Saccharibacteria bacterium | reverse complement strand
TCACATTCTATTTTTTCTGAGGTGATTATTTTTTCAACCGATGCAATTGCATGTGCATGTGATTGCCATATTTTTTTTGCCTTTTTGATGCCAAATATTCTTACAAGATCTTGCAGACTTGTATCAATATCTGAAACAAGAAAACCCGTAGTATAAGCCGTTGTTGCATTTTCTACTACCTCCCCTTTTTCAAGGACGATAACCCTCATCCCTAGAGACGATAGCGTATAAGCCAAGCTCGTTCCTGTAATCCCGCCGCCCACAACAACAACGTCTGTCGATAAATCTGCCGGCAGTGACGGCTCGGGTAGAATCTGCTGATTTTGCCAAGGCGTCTTCATGAACCTTAGTATACCCTCTCATCAGCACGATGCCGAAACATAATACATGACTTTCTCTATGTCAAATAGTTGCTTGAAGATATTCAGTTAAGGTAAGTTTTGCATCCACCACTGCCTGAGCAGTAGCCACTCCGACATAGCGATAGTGCCATGGTTCGTAAATATAACCTGTAATTGGCTCTTTCCCGTAAGGATAACTTTGAACAAATCCATAATCAGCGGCATGACGGGCGATCCATACCCCTTCAACTGAATCACCAAACGCACCCGCAGCCGATGAATATGATACTGACGCTGCAGTAAGATCGACGGCAAGTCCAAGCTGGTGTTCAGAATGACCAGGCAATGCCACATGCGTGTATGCAACTTCTCCAATCGACTGCAATCTTCCATTCAAAATAGTTTCCTGAGTTTCAGATGAGCGAAACGCAGAAGAAGCAACCACAAAATGACCTTGGGTTGCCGCATCTGCAAGCATCGCCGATAACGCATCAGCAGCTGCAACACGCATACACACTGTTCCGCTTGTTTTTTTTACATACTGTCCTGGTAACGGGACTAAGTCTGCGGGCACATACCCATCAGGAAGCGCATGGGTAAAATCCACAAAAGTAAAAAATAAATCCGGATAGAGCTGCTGGGCCGAGGGGCAAGGATTTTTTACATCATCCCCAAAACGACTTTGCATATAAACTCGTACAGGCGACAATACACCAAACCATTTATATGCTGCCTTACCATTATTTTTCACTACTGGATCAATAGCCGTTACCGACGACATCCGAGATACAGGTACAGGCGGAACAATAGTCAGTTTTGCTTCTGCAAGAAAAACAATAAAGCAAATTATCAAGATTAAAATGATCGTGCGCGAAAAGAAGCTCATATGCTTTTACTTTATGATTCATTGTTCGGACGACGATGGTAATACCAGTATACACCCTGACCAGTAATGATTACTCCTACCAAGGCAGCAATATACACAATAACAAGGATCCAAAAAGGTACAGGAATATGATCAAGCATTCCCAAAATAAAAGCGAGGTACCACGAGAACATAGATACGCCACCACATGCAAACGCGAGGCGTTTTAATCCAATATGTCGATCACGATGAGTGCGAGTGGCAAAATCAAGCTGCACCATTCGCGGCGTTACGATTCGATGTAAAATATAACCGTTGATTGCAATCACTCCTACCACAATACATTTTACTAAAAACTTACTGCTATGCGAATACCGCGCAATATCACTCAAGAAAAGAAGACAGCCTGATACAATTAAAAGTGCAAGCGCTGTCCATAAAATATGTGACAGTAGTCCCAAAGTGTGCGATTCGCGATTATTAATTTTTAAATCTTTTAAGAATTGAAAAAAAAGATAATCAGTCACGGTTGTTGTACCCAGCGCTACCGCACCCGAAATAGCATGAATGATGACAATAATAGATTTTGCCTGCACGGCAAAAGCAATAATAGATTCCATTTCAAGAGAATAACACATTTTGAAAAAATGGAACAATCATCCATGCAAAAACAGCCCTTACAAAGGGGCTGTTTTTGCATATCTGCGCAGTCGACGGGACTCGAACCCGCAACCTCCCGCGTGACAGGCGGGTGCTCTAACCAGTTGAGCTACGACTGCATCGTTGTTGCAGCATATCACGACTCTTGCAAGGTTCAACGTCCGCCAAGGCGGATGTTCGCTGTATCCTTATATGAGTTGAGCTACGACTGCATGCACTACGAACGCTATTGAGTTGTACCGGGGCATAGTAGCATACCTATGCTAAAAATCCACCGCATGTGTCGAGGGGCGGGATCGAACCGCCGACCTTGGCTTTATGAGTGCCACGCTCTAACCAACTGAGCTACCCCGACCCAAGAAAGATACCTTAGGCGGGTTAAAAAATCAACGGATACTATTGTGCGTGTTGCGGGGGCCCGATTCGAACGGGCACCCTCGGGTTATGAGCCCGATGAGCTACCATTACTCCACCCCGCTATAAAAAGTGAACCGAATTACTATACCTAAAAAAACAAAAAGTGCAAGCAGTTAAAGGTGAATTAAATAAAATTATACCCACGAAAAAGATTCTCGTAGATCTTTCGTGCACGCATTGCCTCATCCTGTTGCAGGTCATACCCTAAGCCTTCATGGGCTAATCGATTACGTAGATTATGCACTTCCCAAGCATCGCGCAATGGCGGAAACACCCTAACCGAGGATGACTTAAGCCGTTCTCCTAAATTTGCCCCATCAAAACCCAGATACTCCATAAGCTCGTCGAGCATGGTATCGGCCTCGATGATAGCAAGACGCCATTGTGTATGATCAGATGAATTGAATAGCCCGACCACTTTTTCCCAGCGTTGCAGTCGCGGATTGGTAGCCTGAGCCCGATGCAAATCAGGCGCGTGCCAGTGATTTACATGATCTACTTCTTGCTGGCGGATTTCGTACGACATGTATAGATAATAAATAATCGTGACCACAAACCCGAGCCCCAGCAAGAATAAAAACATATGGTAACCTTGCCCAGCACCTCGAGATACTTCCAAAAGACCATCTGATCCGCGGCTGTATACATCTACGGTGCCCGAAGGTGTCCGTCCGAAAAGATAGCCGAAAATATACGCAAATAAGTCAGCGATCTTGTTAAAAAAATATTCGATATTAAGAAATCGTATGCCTTCAAACATGATGTAAGGCCGATGCCGGTGCATCCGTAAGCACGCAGTCAAAAGCGATACGCTTATTGTACAACGCTTTCAAAATCTTTTCCAATATCAAATAGATATTGTTCGCAGCCATGTGGGGCATTGAAATGCATACTGTAAGGCAAACCATTCGCATCAGTACCTGATGGGATTGCAATCGCAGGAATACCGGCAAGATCTGCAGGAACTGTGAATACATCGGCAAGATACATAGATACGGGGTCTTGTTTTTCTCCGATTTTAAATGCCGTAGTTGGCGATGTCGGCGTTGCAATAATATCTACCTGCTCGAAAGCCTTACGGAAATCTTCCGTAATGAGCGAACGTACATACTGAGCAAGCGCGTAATATGATTCGTAATGACCTGATGACAAAATATAGGTTCCTAATA